>CAYLQJ010000040.1:0-2718 GCA_964385945.1 uncultured Candidatus Saccharibacteria bacterium | reverse complement strand
CATTCTTTAATAACTTTTACCGCTTCATCTGCTTCATGAAAAGTCTCGACTACGCCAGTACCAGGTTTTTTCATAGCTTTATAGTTTTCCCAGTAATATTTACTTTCTTTTTCCCAATATTCTCCTAGGTCTTTATAAGATTTGATGTGGTCTGATCTTTTGTCATCATTTAATACTGCAATTATTTTATCATCCACTTCGCCACCATCTACGAATTTCATTACTCCTATAACTCGTATCTCTACGAGAGATCCTGGAACTAAAGGTTCGGTGACATTTACTATTTCTACGTCTAACGGATCTCCATCATAATCCCAAGTCATAGGTATTGCTCCATATGTAAAAGGGTAGGCTAGAGAAGAATATCCGACACGGTCGAGTTTGAGTTGACCGCTTTCCGTTATTAATTCGTATTTATTGATGCTTCCAGCGGAAACTTCGACTATTGTGTTGACTATTTTATTAGTTTCATCAACAAAAGCCGGTAGTACATGAAGCAAATTCAACATGTATTTTGAAGGTTTATGATTTATATTTGCCATCTATCAATTATAAATTTATTTATTCTTTTCTGCAACTTTTAATAAATCCCTTTACCTCCAAGTTGGATTTAGTGATACTTTTAATATATAAGAGTAAATTAGATAGTCCTTTTGGCAATATTGCATCTCTTTTTTAAAGAGATATAATGGAAATATGAAGAGAGTGATAAAAGTTCCAAAAAATATAGATAAAGACACGGAGAGGTATTTGGGTGCACTTAATGAAATGCATGGTCAAACATTGAAAGCAATTAATGAGAACTTTGTGCTTGTAAATAGAAAACTTGATTCTCATTCAGAAATGATTGGTGAAATGAAGGAAGATGTCACTGTCTTAAAAGAAGATGTTTCTATTTTAAAGTCAGATATGAAAATAGTAAAAGAAGATATTTCTTCCATTAAAGTTGATTTAAAGAAGAAAGTTGACTACGACGAATTTTTTTCTTTAGTAAAGAGAGTTCAA
This sequence comes from uncultured Candidatus Saccharibacteria bacterium, assembly GCA_964385945.1. GTDB lineage: Bacteria > Patescibacteriota > Minisyncoccia > Phycocordibacterales > UBA9973 > UBA9973. The sequence continues at coordinate 1,713 of CAYLQJ010000040.1, read as the reverse complement.
ATACTAGAGTCAAAAAAATACAAATACAAATAAAAATAGTAATTTCATGGTGGTAATATTAGGGTATTATAAAATAACTTTTAAAATATATGAGTGTAGGAAATCCAAAGTTTGATTTAATAAATAAAGACAAAACTTTACCAGAAATAGAGGATATAAAAAATGATTCAATAAAATAAAGATAATGAGCAAAAACAAACTATTCTTCAAGAAATAAAAGATACTATTATCCTTCTTTTAGACAAAAAAGATACAAAATAATTTTATTGGAGTATTTACGCTAAGAATTAAAAACACCCTTTTATTTTAAGGGTGTTTTTAATTTAGGATTTATTATTATGTTTCTTTTTCAACTTTATTTATATTTGCATTTATTTCAGTATCTTCGTCTACTTCTTCTTTTTTACCTTTTGGAGTTTTTTCTATTTCTTCTCCTCCAACACTTTTGATATCGATCCTCCAGCCTGTGAGTTTTGCAGCGAGACGTACGTTCTGACCACCTTTTCCTATTGCTAGAGAAAGTTCGGCTTCACTGACTTCTACTTCCGCTTTGTGTTCTTTTTCATCTACAACAATAGAAAGAACTTTTGCTGGAGATAGGGAATTAGAAATAAATACCTTTGGATCTTCTGACCAAGGGATGATATCTATTTTTTCACCTCCTAATTCTGCGGTGATGGTATTGACTCTAGTTCCTTTTTGTCCGACACAAGATCCTACTGGATCGATATGTTCATCAGTAGAAAATACTGCTATTTTAGAACGGGCTCCAGCTTCGCGGGCGATAGATTTGATTTTTACAATACCGTTTTCTATTTCTGGTGCTTCCATAGAGAAAAGCTTCTCTATAAATTTAGGATGAGTACGAGAAAGCTTTAGATTGATACCTCTTGGGGAGTCTTCTACTAGATATAGATAAGCTTTGATTCTTTCTCCACGAGCAAAATGTTCTCCTGGGATTTGTTCTTCTACGTTTAATACGCCAGTAGCTCTATTGAAATCTATATAAACGTTACCTCTTTCTACTTTTTGTACGATTCCGTTGATGATTTCTCCTTCTTTAGTACCGTATTCGTCCATGATAGAAGTACGTTCTGCTTCACGAATTCTTTGGATGATAACTTGTTTCGCTGTTTGAGCTGCGATTCTACCGTAATCGTCTTTAGAATCAAGAGGAAATACCACTTCGTCGTTTAATTCAACGTCTTTTTTGATCTTTCTCGCATCTTCGATCATGATATGGTGCAGGGAATTAAAACGAGGTCTTTCATCGCCATCACTAAATGAGTATTCTGCATCTTCATCTTCGTCTTCTGTGTCTTCTACTATACGTACAATACTCTCGTCTACTACGATTTTGATTTGGAAAAATTCAGTTTGACCTGTCTCTAAGTCAAATTTTGCTCTTATTATTTGGCCTTTTTTACAATAATCTTTCTTATAAGCAGCAGCCATGGCTTGTTCTATCGCTTCTAAGATTTTTTCTTTTGGAATTTTTCTTTCTTGTTCTAGTTGTTCCAATGCTATTTTGAATGTTTTTATGTCTAACATATATTTAATTGTGTTTAATTATTAAATTTTTAAAAATAAAAGCCCTGTTTTTGCAGGACTAGTACGTATATATACTACCATATATTATATTTTTTTACAATAAGTAGATTGGTACATTCAACATTGAAGTGCAACACATTCATTAAAAACTTCTAATGGCGT
>CAYLQJ010000039.1:0-2741 GCA_964385945.1 uncultured Candidatus Saccharibacteria bacterium | reverse complement strand
ATGATACCGGAGCGTTTTGATGATTCTGATGCGCCACGTTTGGCGAAGATAGGGTCTGATGGAGTTTCTTTCAAATCTCACTTGGACGGCTCGATGCATTATATAACTCCCGAGAAGTCTATCGAGATTCAACACAATCTCGGAGCTGATATTATTTTTGCTTTTGATGAATGTACTAGTCCGGCTGAGGATTTAAAATATCAAGAAGAGGCTCTCGGACGGACTCACGCTTGGGCTAAACGTTGCTTACAGCGACATGCTGAGTTAGAGAATGAGAAAAAAGAAAATCAGAAGAAGATGCTTTCTCGCGACTCGCACTCTAACCTGAATACTTTAAACCAACGTTCTGTTGCGTATGTCACAGAAAATACTTTTCTTGATTTTCCTCAGGCTCTTTTCGGTATCGTTCAAGGAGGACGAGAAGAGTCTTTACGAAAAAAGTCAGCCCAGGTTATTTCGGAAATGAATATCGATGGAAAATATTTCGATGGTTTTGGTATTGGAGGATCTTTTGCCAAAGAAGATATGTCTACCGCTGTGAAATGGGTAAATGAAATATTGCCCGAAGATAAACCCCGGCATCTTTTAGGAATAGGGGAACCCGAAGATTTATTTATGGGGATTGAAAATGGGGTGGATTTATTTGATTGTGTCTTACCGACACGCCTTGGTCGTAACGGTACTATTTATACAAAAAATGGAAAGATAATAATAACTAATACAAAATTTAGAGATGACCATACTCCGATAGAAGAAGGCTGTGCATGTTATTCTTGCCAGAATCATACTCGAGCTTATATAGCGCATTTATTCCACGGTAAAGAAATGCTAGCCGGGACGTTAGCTTCAATACATAATTTACATTTTATTGTGAATTTAGTTCACAAAATAAGGCAGTCTATCTTAGACGATACTTTCTTTGAATTTAAAGAGACATTCTTGGCGAGTTATCTTAAAAAAGATATTTAGATATTTACCTCGTCAATCGCGTAAATGTTTTTAGTCTTAATTTACAACTGCTATTTTGGTAATACTGATTAGGTGGAGAAATGATATAATCAAATTATGGAAGCCAAGAATAAAAATACAAATATTGTTTTCAAAAACGAACCAAAGTTATCTGAACATGAAGTTGACAGAAAGTTTAATGAGAGAAGAATAACTCTTATTCCATTCGTTAAAGATTTTATTTCTAACCATAATCTATTTAAAGACAAAGAAATAAACGTTATGTTTGCTCAAAAAGGAGTATCATCACTAGTATGCATCATAGAATCATCAAATGAAAAGTTGGTTCTTAAAATTCACTTAAGCATTTCTCATTCTCTGGGTGAGGGTCAATTTTTAAAAGCATGGGAACAAGTAGGAGTTAAAGTACCACATGTAATTGAAGACGGTATGATAAACGGACATGCCTATACATTAATGAAATACATAGATGCTCCAATATTAAGTGAAATGTATAACAATAAAGAGTTACTTGATAAAGGAATCTATTTTGAAATGGGTCATACCTTATCTGTGATGCATTCACCAAAAGCAGAAGGTTATGGCCTTGTTGTTGATGGTAAAGCTGAGTTTACAGAATTCAAAGACTGGATCAATTCAGAAGATATGCAAAAAAGATATCAGTATGTTGCTGAAAATATGTTGCTTGGAGAAGAACATGGTTCTTTAGCTACTGCTATTGAAATACTTACTGAGCATGCCAATAGTGAAAAGAAAAGTAGCTATTGTCATGATGATTTTGGGGCATCTAATATATTTGCGACCAGTCCAATTACCGTATTTGACCCTAATCCAAGATTTAATAATAGATATTTAGATTTAGGTCGCACTGTATATAATCATATGGCTAAAGGTGTATTTCCTAAACAATTAGTTGATGGGTATTTTGAGAATAAACCCTATAACGAGAAAGTTTTACATGCTTCAATTTTAATAAATAGTTATTTCAAATTTCCGTATGCGCATAAAACAAAAAGATTAGAAATTATGGAAAATATTAAAGAATATCTTATTAAAAATAGACATTTATTAGATTAAAATCCTAGTATAGATATACTGATTGGACTTAGAACTGCTATAATAAAATTATGATAATAGATGAATTCAAAAATACTCAAGAAGGAGGTAATATTATATGTTTAATTACTGGACCAGCGGGCTCAGGTAAATCATCTACGTCAAAAGCATTAGCAAAAAAATTTAAACGAAGTGTTGTTATAGAAGTAGATAAACTGCGTGCAATGGTGGTAGGAGGGTATGTTAAACCTTGGCCACATAATGAAGAAGTAGATTTACAACTTTCTCTTAGCGCAAAAAATGCCTGTGATATGGCTACGAATTTTATGGAAAAAGGTTTCAGTGTGTTTATTGATGATGTGGTGGGAAGAAAATTACTTGAGCAGTATTCAAATTTCTTTAAGGATAAAAATTTTCAAACTTTCTTACTTATGCCGTCATTAGAGTCACTCTTAAATCGGTTTGACGACAGGGGGGATAATAAAGAGCTTCGTGAGAGAACAGTTGAACTTCATAAACAATTTTCAGAAAAGAAAGATAATTTAAGTTGGCAAGTTGTTGACTCTAGTACCCAAACCTTAGAAGAAACGGTTGAGCAGATTTATAAGTCCATAACTCAAAACTAGTTTTAACGTCGTCCACTAATTCGCGACTGACAGGGTTTACATTTTCGCTAGTTTTGGTATTATAAATCTATTATTATATTATTTTGAACT
>CAYLQJ010000038.1:0-2824 GCA_964385945.1 uncultured Candidatus Saccharibacteria bacterium | reverse complement strand
AAAAGATCTGATAAATTCACTTTCGCCATGCAAGAAGTCGTATCTGAGGCTCCATAATAAATATGCAACACATCTTTCTCTATCAAGGCTCCACTTGGGAAAATCACGTTAGAGATATAACCAGAGAGTTCATAATTCTCCTCGGGGACAAGTATCGGTCCACGAGTCCGAGCAATAATATTTTTAGGATTTTTAATATCAAGTAACACTGCTTCGATACCAAATATCGTAGGCAAGTTTTCTGGATTAGGAAAATAATTCTGGATATGAGAATAGATTAACAACCAACCGTATTTAGTTTTTAGTGGAGGCGCCCCGACTTCGATATGATCATACATGTTGCGACGAGGATCTATCACATTAGCATCAATATCTTTTTCCCATTTCTCCCAAAATAATGGTGACCAAAGTTCTTCTATTTTATCTAAATAAGCAAAGACTGTTTTAGAAGGAGGCATATCCGTATGAATAGAAAACATAACCACGATTTTCCCATTAATCCTCTCCGGGAAAAGAGTCATAGCTTTAGCATTAAAAGGTGTCACGAAATGCCTATTATCAATCTTCTTTAAATCTTTAGATATAGCTACGGCGACTTTAATACCTTCCGGACCAAAAGGATATTTTGATATGGCTGTATAAAAAATATAATACTTACCTTCAAAGAAGGTTACCCGAGGATCTTCGCAACCATACTGCTCCCATTCTTTTTCTGGAATTATAAAAGTATTTCTATCTGTAAAATTCTCGCCATCTTTGCTCGTTGCTATGCCTATGACTGAGATTTGCTTAGGGGTACGCATATGATCTACTGCTGATATTGCTCGATAAACTCCATAAATATTTTTCCCTTTGCGAATAGGGCACATATTAAAAGTAGCAAACTCTTCCCAGTAGTGATTCTCGTCGGGTGATAAAATTGGATTTTTGTCTGATCTTTTAGCTACATACATAAATTTTTATTTTTTATTTAATAAATCGTTACTTTTTAATTTGATAACTTTGTGATTTTTTAGATGATCTACGAGTTCTGATAATTTAATAGAAGCCACACAAACGAATTTATCCGCTCCTCCATAATAAACAAAAAGTCTACCATCTTTGACTACCGCTCCACAAGAATACACTACTCCCCATTTATGTCCTTCATTTTCATAGTGTTCTTCAGGCTCGAGTATGGGATTATCTGAACGATACAGAACTTTTGTCGGATCTTTAGCGTCCAATATTAAAGCTCCCATTTTATATCTATCTGGATTCTTGTGATCCATAGCATGATAAAGCACCAGCCATCCTTCTTTTATTTTTATAGGAGCCGGACCTACACCCCGAAACCAACTATCCCAACCTCTATCTTTATCTACGGGACGTACATTGTTACTTTTAATAAATTTTGTCCCATCAAAATGATCCATACTATCAAAATAATCAATCAAAATTTTAGGATAAAAACTATGCATTACCGCGAATTTACCATTTATTTTTTCTGGGAAAATAACCCAGTTTTTATTGATCTCCCCAGGTGGAGATATCAATACTGGCGTAGTCCAATTATTCCACTTATGTTTTTTAAAATCATTTAAAGAAATAGAAGTCAATCCTATTCTCACAGAGCTCCAACCATCAAAAGCAGTATAAAGCATATATAAAGTATCACCCACTAGAGTAATACGAGGATCTTCACATCCCCCACTCCACCCTCCACCCGAATCATATTTTAACGGAAAAGCAAATTTAATATCTTCACTAAATCTACGATAAATATGATATGGTAATCTCTCTTCTATCTTGTATCCATTGTAAGTCGAAGCATATCCTAACACAGAGACGTCATCCTCTCCGACTGCTCGATATATTAAATGAATCTTGCCGTTGTCATGAAAAGCTGTAGGATTAAAAGTCGCTCTTGATTCCCAAGAATATAAGCGTGGCTCTATTATAGGATTGGCATGAGCTTTACTTAATCTTATACCCTCTTTTTTTGAATCAACTTTTTTTGCGACTATTTTAGATATCTTTTTACTAACTTTTACTTTTGCTTTTACTTTTTTTATTGATATCTTTTTTTTAAGTACTTTTATTTTTGGAGATTTTTTAGCTTTAATAACTTTAGGTATTTTTTTTACAACTTTCTTAACTATTTTAGCAACTTGTTTTTTAACAACTTTTTTAACTATCTTTAATATTTTAGTTTTTGGCGCACGAGTTTGTAAATTAGTTTTTTTATTTTTTAGTGACACTTTTAACACGGTCTTCAAATTTGCTTTTTTGAGTTTGGTGTTTTTAACTATTTTTTTCTTACTTGTTTGATTTTTTTTAGTGGCCATAAAATATAAAAAACCTATGAAAACACTTATATATTCATTATACTCTAAAATCAAATAAAGTTAATTTTTCTTTTTATTAACTTTATTAGTTGTATAATTTTTAACCAAATCTGAAGAACTACGAACTTTGCCACCAAAACCCACATTAAACACCATTTCTATCCCAAGTTCATTACACAATTGGAATTCTGGGATATCGTCAGCAAATCGATCTCCTCCATTAGCAAAAATATGCGGTTTAATTTTACTTAAAGCCTCACACACACTTCTATCTAAAGGATTTTTAAAATTAATTTTATTATGATGTTCAGTTAAATAGACTTCATCCACACACTCAAAGGCTTCTATTATTTCTTTCCTATCTGTCTCTGGCATAAATTCTTTACCTTTCTTTTTACGAAGCCAATTATCATTATTAATAACTACAACTAAATGATCTCCCAGTTTTTTAGCTTCCTCAAACATGCGAACATGCCCGATATGTATCGGGTCAAAAC
>CAYLQJ010000037.1:0-2840 GCA_964385945.1 uncultured Candidatus Saccharibacteria bacterium | reverse complement strand
ATTTCAGTGATTGTAAGTCCGTTAGGATTGTCTTTTACTATTTTTATAATTTCATCTCTTCTCTCATTTTTAGAATTATTATCTTTATTTTTGTCGTCTATTTTAGAAAAATTTTTAACTATAGGTTGTGTCTTAGCTTTACTCTTGGCTTCTATTTCTTTAAGTGCATTCAATAGAGTACTACCCTTCTGCAGACCTATGTTTGTCGGAGTATGTCCGATAGATTTCTTTAGTCTCTCTAAATGTTCTTTTTGATGTCCGATAGAATATTCTTGCTTTACCTCAAAAAGTTTAGGACGAATTTCTTTTATGGTTGACTCTGAACGATCCTCTTCTTTGAACAATCCTGCTATCACTTCTTCACTGTAAGGGTTTTTGTTTTCTAGAAAATTTTCTACTGATCCTTTAAATAAATAAAATTCTTTTTTCAAAATATTAGCATTCATAGGAGACATTAGTTTAACATCAGAAGCTATGTCCAAAAGAATTAAAGTTTGTGATATTTTATTTAAAAGTCCGATAGAAATATAATCTGTCCTTGATGAGGTTGTAGATATGTCTGATATCATTTCTAGGCCTAAATTCCTAAGTTTATTGCGTATAGATTCATCTTTGTCCATTATGTCCGTTACCATAAATAGAGCTGTGACGAGTTTTTTAGATTTAGTATAAGAGAAAGACAGACTTGTGTCTTTTATATGAAAACCTATGTCTCTTGTGTTGTTTTCACTATTTTCCATGTGTCCATTATATATAGGACGAGATAAAAGTCAAACAGTAGAATAAAATTAAAATAGCCTTTTTATAAACATTGCACAGGCTTCGCCTTGATTCCCCCAGATAAAGATAATAATTTTTCTAAACGCACATAAAAATCTACTGATTTTTTGCTATGCTCGGCTCGACAGCCTGTGCAATGTTTAGAAAAAATATTATCTTTATCTGGGTCGCCGTCCTTCGCCAAACCCCTCCAAAATACATATTTTATTTTGGTATTTTGTGATAAAATATATAAATGGCAAAAAAGAAAATCAAGAAAACAAAAGGAAATGACACAAAGAAATACGACGTAGAGAAAAATAATTCTTTAAGCTTAAAAACAGAAACAAAACACGGTATATTGGCTGTAGTTTTTTTTGTTATAGCATTATTTTTATTTATGTCTGCTTTTAATATGGGTGGTGTAGCGGGAGAGTTCTTCTACAAGATTCTGTATTATATGTTTGGTGTGGGATATGTATTGTTACCGATATTATTTTTACTTTTAGGATCATCTTATATCAAATCTCAGACTCCAAACTTGGGAGGAATGAGAATAGTAACTTCTATTTTATTCTTACTCTCAGGTCTAGGTATTATCGATATAGCGACGAGCCCGACTCCAGGAGCATTCGGAGGTGAGCATGCAGGAGGATTCATCGGCAAGATACTCTCTACTCCGTTGGTAAATCTTTTTGATGTGTATGCAAGTATAGTTTTCCTCGGCGCGTTACTGATCATCTCGATACTAATCATGTTCGATACTAAACCAAACCTCATAAGATTCTTCAATAGCATTTTCAATTTCTTTAGAGGAAAGAAAAATGAAGAATTAGAGAATGAAGAAGATGAGCAAGAAGAGGAAGAAACAGAAGACGAAGAGGAAGAAGAAAAAGTTCCAAACAAAGTACCCGCAGTAGCCTCTACTAAAGACGTCGAACCTAAAATCGCAGAGAAAGAAGAAGAGATACAAATCAAAAAAAGGAAGACAAATAATTTCTCAAACTATGTACCTCCCCCACTCAACCTCCTAGAGGAAGATAAAGGTAAACCAAATACCGGAGACATAAAAGCAAATTCAAATATTATAAAAAGAACTTTGGCGAACTTCGGCATTGAAGTTGAGATGGATGAGATCACAATCGGACCGACCGTCACCAGATATGCTTTGAAGCCTGCCGAAGGGGTCAAACTTTCTCGTATCGTAGGACTACAAAATGACCTGTCCCTCGCTCTCGCTGCTCACCCGATCCGTATCGAAGCTCCTATCCCAGGCAAGTCTCTCGTCGGTATAGAAATCCCAAATAGAAGTAAATCTACCGTCGGACTCGCTACATTGCTCGCTGATGATAAATTCCAACATTCACCAAAACCTCTAACACTCGCTCTAGGACGGTCTATCTCAGGAAAAGCGAGTTTTGGAAACTTGGCAAAAATGCCTCACTGTCTGGTAGCGGGTACTACTGGGTCTGGAAAATCTGTAACTATCCACTCTATGATCACTTCTCTGTTATATAGAAATGGACCAGATGATCTTAAATTCATCATGGTAGACCCAAAACGCGTAGAGCTAACTTTGTATAAAAACATACCTCACCTACTCACTCCAGTCATCACAGAAGCAAAGAAGACAATACTAGCTCTAAAGTGGGCAGCGAAAGAAATGGATAGAAGATATGACATACTAGAAACTGAATCTGTAAGAGATATTGAATCTTATCACAACAACGTTCTCGCAAATAATAAAAATAAGGTCAAAGTTGAAGGTGAAAAAGAATTAGAAAGAATGCCATATATCGTCATCGTTATCGACGAGTTGGCAGATATTATGACTACCTATCCTCGTGAACTTGAGTCTGGAATAGTTCGTCTAGCCCAAATGTCTCGTGCGGTAGGAATACATTTAATACTTTCTACTCAAAGACCAGAGGTCAACGTTATCACAGGACTCATCAAGGCTAACGTCCCTGCTCGTATAGCTCTAAAAGTATCTTCACAAATAGATTCTAGAACAATACTCGACGCAGGAGGAGCTGAAAAGCTTTTGGGAGCTGGAGACATGCTTTATTCTAGTGGAGAAG
>CAYLQJ010000036.1:0-3012 GCA_964385945.1 uncultured Candidatus Saccharibacteria bacterium | reverse complement strand
AGAAAATCCAGGAGAGCCTACCGTCACCCAACTACTACCATTGTATTTCATAACTGTAGCTTTGTAATCATTAGCTTCATCTTTAAAAACTACGTACGGAATATCATTAGAGTCTATAGCAATAGAAGTAGAAGAAATTGCAGGATTAGAAAACCCGGGAGATCCTAAGTTTGGTACAGCACTCACCTTTGACGCAAAAGAAAGTAACAAAAAAATTATTAAAAGAAAATTTAAAAAAATATTTTTCATTTCTTTAATTATACCAAATTTAAACTAAATGCCACAAACCTTAAGGTTTGTGGCATTTATATATAATAATAATCTTTTTATACTTTTGACTCTTCATCTTCTTTGTGTTCTCCATCTTTAACTTCAGTCGGTTGTTCTTCGACCGTAGTACTTTCTGCTTTTGGAGCTTCCTCATTCGCTTTATTCATGGCTTCTCCAATTTTAGACATCTCACTAGATAATTCTTCAGTTGCTTTTTTGATATTCTCCATGTCTATACCGTCTTTCACAGAACGTAGGTTTGCAACTTTAGTCTCTACTTCAGTTTTTAGCTCTGCTGGAATTTTACCTTCAGCGTCTTTTAGAGATTTCTCAGCTGTATAGATAATCATCTCAGCAGTATTTTTCACATCCACTAATTCTTTCTTCTTTTTATCTTCTTCAGCATTAAGCTCGGCGTCTGCTTGCATTTTCTTTATATCTTCGTCTTTGAGTCCTGAACTTGCTTCAATACGAATAGATTGAGTTTTACCGGAAGCTTTTTCCATAGCCTTAACATTCAAAATACCATTGGCATCTACGTCGAAAGTAACTTCAACTTGAGGAATACCACGTGGGCTTGGAGGAACTCCGTCTAAAATGAATCTACCTAAAGATTTATTGTCACTTGCCATAGGGCGTTCACCTTGAACTATATGAATCTCGACTGAAGTTTGATTGTCTGCTGCAGTAGAGAAAACTTGAGATTTAGAAGCTGGGATAGTAGTATTTCTCTCAACTAATTTCGTAGCAACACCTCCTAAAGTCTCAATACCAAGAGATAGAGGTATAACGTCGAGCAATAGTACATCGCGTACATCTCCCGCCAATACTCCGGCTTGTACCGCAGCTCCGAGAGCTACAACTTCGTCAGGATTGATAGAAAGATTTGGTGTTTTACCAAAAACTTTTTTCACCTCTTCTACTATCTTTGGCATACGAGTTTGACCTCCAACCATTATGATTTCCTGAATATCATTCATAGTAAACCCTGAAGCAGCTAGAGCCTTTTTAGTAATTTCAATAGAACGAGTTATGTATTCGTCAGCGATAGATTCTAATTGAGCGCGAGACATTTTCAGTAATAAATGTTGAGGGCCTTCAGCGGTTGAAGTAATGAAAGGAATATTGATTTCTGTTTCTACGGCTGTAGAGAGTTCAATTTTTGCTTTTTCTGCCGCTTCGTCTAATCTTTGTAGTGCGAGCTTATCATTACGAACATCTACACCAGAAGTCTTTTTATATTCTTCTGCAATCCAAGCGATAATCTTGTGATCGATATCACGTCCTCCTAAATGAGAGTCTCCGTCAGTGGACTTTACTTCAATAACGTCATCTCCAATTTCCAAAACAGATACGTCGAAAGTTCCTCCTCCAAAGTCATAAACTACGACTTTCTCATTTTTCTTTTTATTGAATCCATAAGCGAGGGCTGCAGCTGTCGGTTCGTTAATAATTCTCTTTACATCTAGTCCGGCGATAACTCCCGCGTCTTTAGTAGCTTTTCTTTGAGCATCGTTGAAATAAGCAGGGACAGTGATCACAGCTTCGGTTATTTTCTCGCCGATTTTTGCTTCGACGTCTGCTTTGATTTTAGATAAAATCATCGCTGAGACTTCCTCAGGACGCATCCATTTATCTCCAATCATAACTTCGACTCCACCGTCCGTTCCTTTTTGAATCTTGAAAGACATATTCTTTAAATCTTTCTGAACTTCTGGATCTTCAAAATTGTGACCCATGAATCTCTTGATACCGTAGATAGTATTTTCTGGATTTGTTACAGCTTGACGCTTTGCTAAAAGTCCTACAAGTCTATCTCCATTTTTTGCAATAGAAACGATAGACGGAGTAGTTCTAGCTCCTTCAATATTTTCTACAATCTTTGGATTTCCTCCCTCGATTATAGCGACTGCACTATTTGTTGTACCTAAATCTATACCTATTATTTTTGACATATATTTTTTTATTTTAATTAACTAATAATATATTTATAATTTTATAAAAAAATTTTTCTAGAGCCTTATCTTTTATGACCTAATGACGAAAAATTTCTTTTTTAAAAAACTAATAATTTAAATTTATTGAAATAAGTTTTTCAAGAGCATTCTCCTTTTGACTTAACGCCGGAAAACTTATTTTTATGAATTTAATATATAATTTTACTTGTTTTTCGCGACCGCGAAATACTTGTATAATCTAGTATATATGATATGATATACCTATGTCAAGCAATCAAGATATTTCAAAAAAAATCCTTAAAAAATTAGCTGAAAAGAGGGCTACATCCATAGAGTCTTTGAAAGATAAAGAAGACAAGAAAGAGAAATATGCCCTCTCTAGAAGCCTTAAAAACCTCGTAAACAGCGGTTTTGCTCGTATTCATGACTCAGGCAACCAAGACTACATAAGCCTCACTAAAGAAGGTAAAAAGAAGGTGCACAGCCTAAGTCTTGAGAACGATAATACCCTAGTGAATACATCTTGGGACGGATATTGGAGAATGGTACTTTTAGATCTTCCGGAAACTAGAAAAAATGAACGTGAATCTCTTCGTTATTTATTAAAAAAAGCAGGGTTTGTATGTCTAAAGAATTCTGTCTGGATTTCTCCCCTACCATACGAATATTTATTTGAAAATATTAAAAAAGATTTAGGTTTAACTACTGAGATGATAATCCTAACTACAAACAAAATAGACGTAGAAACCCAAAAAACAATTTTTGAAAATTTTAAGAATTAATA
>CAYLQJ010000035.1:0-3309 GCA_964385945.1 uncultured Candidatus Saccharibacteria bacterium | reverse complement strand
GTATCGGGGCCGTAAAAAATATTAAAAATAAAACCAGCACAACATTAGCGGTTAAAAAATACCATGTACGAGAATTCTTTCTTATAGATTTCATATTTACATAATATCAAAAAAAGTGAATAAAGTTAATACTTAATACTCTTTACCAAGGCTTTCAAAATCACATCTAGCTTCATAGTCGCTACTCCAACTACCCTATCTGCCCCTCCATAATATATATAAAGTAAGCCTTTTTTCTCCACTACTCCGCAAGGGAAAACCACATTCTTAACTATTCCGACTTTCTCATACTCTTCAATAGGCTCAAAAATAGGGTCCGAAGAACGGGCTAATACTATCGCTGGATCTTTTAAGTCTAGAAGAACTGCCCCGACTCTATAAGTCGCATGAGTCTTAGATACCCCATGATAAAGAAGCAACCAACCATATTTAGTCTTAATAGGAGGACTAGCAATACCTACTTTCCAGTTATCCCACATATTAGTTCTCGGTCCCAAAATTCGAATACATTTTTTGACAGGTTTGGCATCACTGTCTAAAGACGAAATATAATCTCCACACATAGTATTACTAACACGATGCAAAACGAAATACCCCTCTTTAAATTTTTGAGGCAAGATGCAAGTATCTTTATCGTCAAGATTACCAGGAGTTATAAGAAAAGGTTTAGTCCAATTAAATTTTTTAGCAATTAAATCTTTCTCACTTATGGAAGTCATAGCTACTCTAGGTGGACCGAGAGAATCGTACGCGGTATAACACATATAAATCCTATCCCCGATCTTGGTCACCCTAGGATCTTCACAACCAGAATTCGCATTAGTAACTTTTTTAATTTCAAAATCCTCTCTTGGTGTATATATAGGAAAGTCCAATCTTGCAATCACATCAAAACCATTCTTAAGTATAGCCAGACCTATCGTAGAAGTATTGTCGAGTGACATAGCCCGATAAAAAACATAAGTTTTATTTTTAATTTCTATCGCCGCTGGATTGAATACAGCTAGAGACTCCCAAGAATTTTCATTTTTGGGTATCAAAAGTGGATTACCTAAAAATCTTTTAAAACTATATTCATGAGAATATTTAGGCATCATGGTATATAAAAGATCTGATAAATTAACTTTGGCCATACAAGCAGTGGTGTCTGCTGCTCCATAATAAATATGCAAAACATCTTTTTCTATCAAAGCTCCACTCGGGAAAATCACATTCGAAATGTACCCTGAGAGTTCATAGTTCTCCTCTGGCACAAGAATTGGGCCATGAGTCCGAGCGATGATATTTTTAGTATTTTTAATATCAAGTAATACCGCCTCAATACCGAATATTGTAGGTAGATTCTCTGGGTTAGGAAAATAATTCTGAATATGAGAATAGATTAACAACCAGCCGTATTTAGTTTTGAGTGGAGGGGCACCTACTTCGATATGATCATACATATTGCGACGAGGGTCTATCACGTTAGCATCAATATCTTTTTCCCATTTCTCCCAAAATAATGGCGACCAAAGTTCTTCTATTTTGTCTAAATAAGCAAAGACTGTTTTGGAAGGAGGCATATCGGTATGAATAGAAAACATAACCACAATTTTCCCATTTATCCTCTCAGGGAAAAGAGTCATAGCTTTGGCATTGAAAGGTGTGACAAAATGTCTATTATCAATTTTTTTTAAATCTTTAGATACGGCTACGGCAACCTTGATGCCTTCTGGACCGAAAGGATATTTGGAAATTGCTGTATAAAAAATATAATATTTGCCTTCAAAGAATGTAACCCGAGGATCTTCGCAACCATATTGCTCCCATTCTTTTTCTGGGATTATAAAAGTATTTCTATCTGTAAAATTCTCTCCATCTTTACTAGAGGCTATACCTATAACTGAGACTTGTTTCGGATCGCGCATATGATCTACCGCTGAAATAGCACGGTAAACCCCATAAATATTTTTCCCTTTGCGAATAGGACACATATTAAAAGTAGCAAACTCTTCCCAGTAGTGATTTTCGTCGGGTGATAAAATTGGATTTTTGTCTGATCTTTTTGCTACATACATAAATTTATATTATTTTTTTATCTTTTTATTTAATAAATCGTTGCTTTTTAATTTAATTATTTTGTGATTTTTGAGATGATCTACTAATTCGGATAATTTTATAGAAGCTACACAAACAAATTTATCTGCTCCTCCATAATACACAAAAAGCCTACCGTCTTTAACTACCGCCCCACAAGAATACACCACTCCCCATTTATGTCCTTCATTTTCATAATGTTCTTCTGGTTCTAGGATAGGATTGTCAGAACGATACAATACTTTTGTAGGATTTTTAGCGTCTAATATCAAAGCTCCCATTTTATATCTATCCGGATTCTTGTGATCCATAGCATGATAAAGCACAAGCCATCCTTCTTTTATTTTTACAGGGGCCGGACCAACACCCCGAAACCAACTATCCCAACCTCGGTTCTTGTCCACAGGACGCACATTGTTACTTTTGATAAATTTTGTCCCATCAAAATGATCCATACTATCAAAATAATCAATTAAAATTTCAGGATAAAAACTATGCATTACCGCAAATTTACCATTTATTTTTTCCGGAAAAATAACCCAGTTTTTATTAATCTCCCCAGGTGGAGATATCAATACTGGTGTACTCCAATTATTCCATTTATGTTTTTTAAAATCATTTAAAGAGATAGAAGTCAGTCCTATTCTCACAGAACTCCAACCATCAAAAGCAGTATAAAGCATATATAAAGTATCTCCAACTAGAGTAATGCGAGGATCTTCACATCCCCCACTCCACCCTCCACCCGAATCATATTTCAAAGGAAAAGCAAATTTGATATCTTCACTAAATCTACGATAAATATGATATGGTAATCTCTCTTCTATCTTATATCCATTGTAAGTCGAAGCATATCCTAACACAGAGACGTCATCTTCTCCTACTGCCCTATAAATCAAATGAATCTTACCGTTATCGTGAAAAGCTGTCGGATTAAAAGTAGCTTTTGATTCCCAAGAATACAGACGTGGCTCTATGATAGGATTAGCATGAGCTTTACTTAATCTTATACCCTCTTTTTTTGAATCTATTTTTTTTAATACTACTTTAGATATCTTTTTGCTAACTTTTAGTTTTGCTTTTACTTTTTTTACCGGTACCCTTTTCTTAAGTACTTTTATTTTTGGAGTTTTTTTAGTTATTTTTTTAACTAATTTTACAACCTGTTTTTTAACAACTTTTTTAACTATCTTTAATAGTTTAGTTTTTGACGTAGGTGTTTTTAATTTAGTT
>CAYLQJ010000034.1:0-3697 GCA_964385945.1 uncultured Candidatus Saccharibacteria bacterium | reverse complement strand
TAAAATCAATGCTTAATTAGGAAGTAGTTGACTTTATTTTTTAATTTGCTAATATAAATTGAAGCTCAATTCAGAGCTTTTTATTTATATAATATATGACAAGATCAATCAAAAAGGGAATGAATATCGATGAGAGGCTATTAAAGAAGATAGCTGGTAAAAACCCTCTCCAAACCGAGACTATTAAGACTTGGAAGCGTGCTGCTGTTATTTCTCCAGAAATGCTTAATTTTACTTTCGGTGTTTACAATGGAAAGACTCATATTCCAGTATTAGTTACTGAAGATATGGTAGGTCACAAATTAGGTGAATTCTCTCCTACAAAGAAATTCAATAAACACGGAGGAAAGATGCAAAAAGAATTAGAACAAAAGAAGAAAGAGAGTGAAATAACTCAAGCTAAAGCCGCGAATGCCGCAGCTGGTGCCGTAAAGAAAAAATAATATTAATATATGAAAGCATTTTTAAAAAACTACAGACAATCTCCTAGAAAAGTTCGCCTAGTTGCGGATTTAGTAAAAGGAAAGAAAGTGAGTCAAGCTATTACAGAGCTAGATTTTTTGGTTAAAAGAGCAGGTACTCCTATACAAAAACTTGTATTATCTGCTGTAGCTAACGCGAAAGCCATGGGTATAGAAGCTGAGAACCTATTCATCAAAGAATTAAGAGTAGATAAAGGAATAGTAATGAAAAGAATGATGCCTAGAGCTATGGGACGTGGCGCTCGTATAAACAAGCGCACAAGTCACGTAACTGTGGTTTTAGCAGAAAAGGTAATGAAAGTTAAAAAATTAGCAGAAAAGGTAGTTGCTACAAAAAAGAAGGTAGTAGCTAAAAAAGTTGTAAAAGTTGTAAAAAAAGATAAATAATATGTCAAAAATAGTACACCCATATGCACATAGATTAATTATTCTAAGAGACTGGAAATCTCGTTGGTTTGCTGATCCTAAGCAATACGTAAAATTCTTGAAAGGGGACGTATTATTGAGAGAATATTTAGAAAAGAAATTACGTGGTATGTATGTAGCTGGTATTGAAATTGAAAGAAATCAAAAAACAACTCGTTTTATAATCAAGACTTCTCGCCCAGGTATCCTAATCGGTAGAAACGGAGAAGGTGCTACAAAACTTAAAGAAGATATTTTGAAGAAGATGGACAATTTGAAACTTCCTCGTCCTACTGATTTCAAATTAGAGATTTTTGAAATAACTAATCCTGAAGCTGATGCTTCAATTGTGGCTTATATGATTGCTGAAGGATTAGAAAAAAGAATGCCTTATAGAAGAGTGGTAAAGCAAGTATTAGAAAAAGTTATGGCTGCTCACGGAGTAGAAGGAGCTAGAATAGTACTAGGAGGACGTTTGGGTGGAGCTGAAATTGCTCGTACAGAGGAATTAAAGCGTGGTTCCATACCACTTCAAACTTTCCGTGCTGATATCGACTTTAAACGCGAAAGAGCCAATCTTGCATACGGTGTTATCGGTATCAAGGTCTGGATTTATCGTGGTAAGGTTTTTGCTCCAAAAGCAAAGTAATAATTTAATTAAAATATATGTTTATACCAAAAAAAGTAAAATTTAGAAAATGGCAAACCAAACGTACTAACTCGAAAAAAGTTACGCCTGAAACTCGTGGTACAAAACTTTCTTTTGGTTCTTTTGGTCTTAAGGCTGAAACTTCTGCAAGAGTAAAATCAAATCAACTAGAATCAGCAAGAAAGGTAGTTTCAAGAACATTAACCAAAACAGGTAAGTATTGGATCAGAATTTTCCCTGATAGACCTTTTACTCAAAAGGCAGCTCAAATGGGTATGGGAAAAGGAAAAGGAGACCCACAAGGATACTGTTTCGAAGTTTTACCTGGACGTATAATTTTTGAAGTTGATGGAGCAGATGAGACTATCGCTCGTGAAGCTTTGAGAAAAGCGGGAAGTAAGCTTCCAATGAAGACAAGAATAATAGCAAGAGTAAATAAATAATATATGGCAAATAAAAAAGACAATTTAAAAGAAGGAAACTTGGGAGATAAATTAGCTACATTAAGAGAAAGTGTACGTAAAGCTTCATTTGCTAAAGCTGGCACAAAAGTTAAGAACGTAAAAGAACTTAGTGGATTAAAGAAACAAATCGCTCGAGTATTGACAGAAATCAATAAAAGTAATAAAAATAAATAATATATGGCAAAGAAAACAATAACAACAAAAGAAGAAAAGAGCGGATCTACAAAGAAAGCAGTGAATATGCTCGCTGGTGTAGTAGTATCAAACAAGATGGATAAAACTGTTGTTGTTTCTGTTTCAAGATTTATCAAGCACCCAAAATACGGCAAATTCTACAAGGTTAGCAAGAAATACAAGGCGCATGATGAAGAAAATCAATACCAAGTAGGAGACAATGTAAGTCTAAAAGAAGTAAAACCTATTTCTAAAGACAAAAAATTTATAGTAGTAAGTAAATAGTTAATAAAAAAATTTTATGATTCAAGATGGAAGTTTAGTTAAAATAACAGATAATGCAGGAGGTACTATAGCCAAGGTATTCAAGGTTTTAGGCTCTTCAAAAAAGAGATACGCTGGTATTGGTGAGCTTGTTGTTATTTCTGTAAAAGTAGCTACACCACGTAAAGCAGTAAAGAAGAAAGACGTTCATCATGCTGTAGTAGTAAGAACTCGTAATGCATATAGAAGAAAAGACGGATCTTATATTCGTTTTGATGATAATGCTGTCGTGATATTAGAAAAAGGTAAGAAGGATCCAAAAGCAGGACGTGTTTTCGGACCTATACCGAGAGAGCTTGCAGAGAAGGGATATCAAAAGATAATTTCTCTTGCACCAGAGGTTATATAATATAAAAAATATATGAAATTAAAAAAAGGAGACAATGTAATAATCATCACAGGTAAAGATAAAGGCAAAAAAGGCAAAATTACCAAAGTTTCAGTTAAAGACAATAAAATTATTGTTGATGGTTTGAATATGGTTAAGAAAAACCAACGCGCGAGAAAGCAAGGTGAAAAGGGTAGTATTATATCTATCTCATTACCTATGAATGCTTCAAACGTTATGATAGTAGATCCGAAAACCGGTAAAGGTAGTAGAATCGGCAAGAAATTAATCGGAGAAAAATTCGTGAGAGTTGCAAAAAAAAGTAATCAAGAAATATAAATATGAAACATTTAACTGTAAAAGAAAAAAACGTGGATGCCTTTAAAGTAATGAAAGACACATTTCATTACAAAAATCTTATGGCTGCTCCAAGATTACAAAAAGTAATCATCAATGTGGGTACAGGTACTAGTATGAAAAAGGACAAGAACAAGAATGATCAAATCATGGATCGCTTGTCTAAGATTACTGGTCAAAAGCCAGCTAAGAGAGGTTCAAAGAAATCTATTGCATCTTTCAAAGTTCGTCAAGGCGACCCTGTGGGAGTAGTAGTTACTCTCCGTGGTGCTCGTATGTATGGTTTCTTGGAAAAGCTTTTCAACGTGGCTCTTCCTCGTACTAAAGACTTCCGTGGTATCAATAGAAGTACTGTAGACAATATCGGTAACATAACTATCGGTATCAAAGAACATACTATCTTTCCAGAAACAGCAGATGAAGATATTAGAGATGTATTCGGACTAGCTATCACTGTGGTATCAAGTGCAAAGAGTAGAGAAGAAGGTTTTGCATTCTACGAATATCTAGGAGT
>CAYLQJ010000033.1:0-3760 GCA_964385945.1 uncultured Candidatus Saccharibacteria bacterium | reverse complement strand
GGTAAATTCGCTATCTTTGAACCGGCTGTAAACCTTGGTAATTCTATACCGGTTTATACTACTTTTGAATTTACAGAAACTCCTTTGTGGGTGAACGTCGATCAACAGAGAATAGATCAACTCAAAGTCGTAGCTTCTGATATTATCCTGACTGATGAAGATACAGCACCTAAACTTTCTGCAGTATTAGAGAACAATTCACTTTTCATTATTCCTGATTTAAAGGCCGTAGCGATATTGTATGATGAGTTTAATAATGCTTTGTCTGTTAGTAGTACTTATGTGCCATTATTGAAAGGTGAGAGCAAAGTAGATATCAATTTTACTTGGCGAGCTCCTATGCCTAAGAAAGTTATTTCGAAAGAGATAATACCTATTTTTAATATTTTTACTACCAGATTAAGATAAATTAAAGTAAATGTTGGATCAATTTTTTAAAAAAATAGATTGGGTCTTGGTTTTTTTGATACTTCCTATTGTGTCTTTCGGTTTACTTACTATGAAATCTTTCACTTCCTCTGAAAATGTGGGGAATTTTTTTGAGAAGCAATTAATCTGGGTAGCTATATCTTTTATTGTATTTTTTGTTTTTTCTTTTATTGATTTTAGCTTCCTAAAGCAAACAAATATTTTAGTTTATTTATTTTTATTTTTCTCTGGTTTACTTTTACTCTTATTTATTTTAGGTCAAGTTTCAAATGGAGCCAAAAGTTGGTTTGATTTCGGGGGAGTTTCTCTTCAGCCTGTAGATATGATGAAATTAGTTTTGATTTTGATTTTAGCCAAATACTTTTCTCGCCGTCACGTAGAAATCAAAGACTTTAAACATATTTTCATTTCGGGATTTTACGCGCTCATTCCTTTTGTACTTGTATTTCTCCAACCGGATTTCGGTTCGGCTATGGTGGTATTTTTTATTTGGCTTGGTATGGTATTGGTTTCTGGTATATCCAAAAAACATTTATTGATAGTCTTTGGTGGAGCGGCTCTGATATTTTTAGTCCTTTGGACTTCAGTCTTTGCTCCTTATCAAAAACAAAGAATTTCAAATTTCTTTAATCCGCTCGCTGATATTCGTGGCTCAGGATATAACGTATTTCAGTCCACCGTAGCCGTCGGTAGCGGGCAATTAATAGGTAAGGGGATTGGTTTCGGTACTCAGTCACGTTTAAAATTCTTGCCGGAATCTCAGACAGATTTTATCTTTGCGGCGTTTAGCGAAGAGTGGGGTTTTATCGGATCCATTACTTTGCTTTTACTTTTCATCGGAGTTATTTCTCGAATATTATATTTTGCTTCATACGGGGCATCGAATTTTGAAACCTTGTTTGCTTTAGGTATTGCTATTTATTTTATGACGCATATATTGATTAATGTGGGTATGAATATCGGTATCATGCCTGTCACAGGTATTCCTCTGCCTTTGATGAGTTATGGAGGAAGTCATCTACTTACCGAGTTTGCCGCCCTTGGAATACTAGTGAGTATGCACCGATATAGAAGACGAGCTCATAGAGATGATATTAAAAATGAATTTATTGGGCTATAATTTTAGATAATAATATGCAAATAATTGATGGTAGAAAAATAAGAAATGAAATTTTGGAAGAAATCAAACAAGAAATAAATGCCCTGTCCTTTACTCCTGTGTTTTGTGATATTTTAGTTGGCGAAGATCCTGCATCAGTACAGTATGTAAATATGAAATTCAAAACAGCAGTATCCTTGGGTATCAAATTTCATAAAGCTTTTTTTAAAGAAGATATTTCTACAGAAGATTTAATCAAAGAAATACAAGTTTTGAATAAGATGGAAAATATGAGTGGTATTATCGTTCAGCTTCCTCTGCCTCTCCACATAGATACTAAAAAAGTTCTAGATGCTATCGACAGTGATTTAGATGTGGATTGTTTGGGTGAAGTTTCTAGTACTAAATTTTATCAAGGAGAAAAGGTTTTACACCTACCTACAGCTTCCGCTTGTCTTTATATTTTAGATAGTCTTAATATTGATTTGAATTCTAAGAATATCGTAGTCTTGGGTCAAGGTGAACTAGTAGGTAAGCCGACAGCTTTTTTATTAAAGCAAAGAGGTTTAAATGTAGTTTCTTTAAATCGTGAAAGTCTCGGTAAAGAAGAAATTATTAAAGATGCAGATATTATTATTTCCGGTATAGGTCAGGCCTCCTACTTAAAAGGAGATATGCTCAAACCTGGGGTTATATTGATCGATGCTGGTACTTCAGAATCCCTCGGATATAGCCCTACGGGCGAGCCAAATAACGCAATAGTGGGTGATGTGGATTTAGATTCAACCAAAGACATTGCAAGCGTTATATCTCCTGTGCCAGGTGGAGTCGGTCCTGTGACGATAGCTATGCTCTTTAAGAACGTATTACAAGTAGCTAAAAACAAGAAATAAATATATGAATAATTTTATATTTTTTAGTTTACATAATTTAGCCAATCAAAATACTGTATTTGATAATACAATAATTTTCTTTGCGAATACTTTACCTTATCTTGTTGTAGCCTTCACGGTTATTTTTTTAATAATGCATCATGAAATGTCTTTTAAGTATGAAAGCTTGAAAGAGATTTTGTATAAATTACATGAAAGTTTCTTTGCTTTTATCGTAGGTTTGAGTGCTCTTGTTTCTTCTGAAATTTTGAAAAGTATTTTTGTTATTTTAAGACCTTTCGATAAATATCCCGAAGTTTCAAATTTATTTTATGCTACAGGTTATGCTTTTCCTTCCGGTCATGCGACCTTCTTTATGGCTTTAGCTTTCTCTATTTATTTTTTACATAAAAAAGTTGGACTATTTTTGATTCTCTGTGCGATACTTATTGGTACTGCGCGTATTATAGTAGGGGTGCATTATCCAGTTGATATTTTAGGGGGATATGTTTTAGGTATTATGATCGCTGTTTTCTTTAATTATTTAAATAAAAAAGAAAAAGCTAGCTAAAATTTATAATTTATATATGAATATTATACAAGCTACAATTTTTGGTATAGTCGAAGGTATCACCGAATTCTTGCCTATTTCTTCGACCGCTCATTTAGATATTACAAGATTGTTGCTAAATATCCCGGCGACAGATTTTGTGAAAAGTTTTGAGATAACTATACAATTAGGAGCTATCCTGGCAGTTGTATTTTTATATTATAAAAAGATTTTTAATTTTTCTAGAACTAAATACGGCATACCTGTTTTTTGGAAAAATATAATTATTGCTTTTATACCTACCGGGATTATTGGTTATATTTTATATAAATTAATTAAAGATTATTTATTGGGTAATACTATACTTATTGCTATGACTTTGATTCTCGGTGGAATATTTATTATTTTCTTTGAAAGAAAATATCAAAATAAAATAAAAGAAAATCAAAAACAAGATGTGGAGTCTTTGTCTACTAAGGAGTTGCTTGTGATGGGTACTGTCCAAGCTCTGGCTGTGGTGCCTGGAGTTTCTAGATCTTTGTCAGTTATTATTTCTGGTAGAATGATGGGACTTTCTAAATCACTAGTAGCTGAATTTTCTTTTCTTTTAGCTATCCCGACTATGCTTTCTGCGACTATATATGATCTTTATAAATCAGGTTTTGATTTCTCTCGTGATGATTGGACAGCTTTATTTATTGGCTTTATGGTTTCTTTTGTTATAGCTTTTTTTGTTATTAAATGGCTGATTAATTATATTCAGAATAATTCTTTTGAAATCTTTGGTTGGTATCGGGTTATTTTAGGGTT
>CAYLQJ010000032.1:0-3800 GCA_964385945.1 uncultured Candidatus Saccharibacteria bacterium | reverse complement strand
AGAAGAAGCAAGAGAATTATTCGATAAGATAAATCACAAAGGATATAAAACAGGACCAGATGGCCCAAATCTCCCGCTAGATAATTTAAAAAACGACCCTGAATTTATAAAACTTTCAACTATTGCAGGAAAAGATGGATACAAATTGACTGAAGATATGTTTAAAAACATAGAAAAAACAAAAACTGAAAGTCTAAAAGCAGTCTTCGGGGAAAAAAATACAGGAATATTTGAAAAATATAAGGATATACCTGTAGGAATTTATAAAGAAAAATATGATGACGATCTAGAGAGATACTTAGAAATGTTAGAAGAAAAAACAGGACTCACTCCTAAAGTCATTGGGATAAAAGCATTTGGTGAAAATGTTGGAGATTTTATAGATAGAACTTTGTTGTATGGAGAAAATAAAGGGATATCTAAGGAACTTATGTTTATAAGAGAAAAAGTTTCAAATACTGAGTATGATGATAAGTATTTTAATTATCAAAAAAATAAATAAAATTAGATAAAAACCATTAATAAAAATGACTGTGTCTATAAAATAGATACAGTCATTTTTGTATGTTAAGATTAGGTAATGCAACACGAAGAACAAAACGAAAATGTACATTTAGAAGGCTTAAATCCCATGCAAAGGGAAGCCGCAATACACAAAGACGGACCACTTTTAATAGTAGCGGGCGCCGGAGCAGGGAAAACCAAGACCATAACTCATAGAATAGTGAATTTAATCAAAAACGGTATAGAACCAAAGGCTATTTTAGCGGTAACCTTTACCAACAAAGCCGCTAAAGAAATGCGTGAGAAAATCATAAAAGAGATAGAAAAGAACGCTAAAGGGCAGAATTCAGTCCCTTTTGTAGCCACTTTTCACTCGCTCGGAGTATATATTATCAAAGAAAACGCGAGTTTATTAGGGTTAACCAAACATTTTAGTATTCTCGATGAAGGAGACTCTATGTCTCTCATTAAAGATTCTCTAAAAGAGCTCTCTTTAGATCCAAAAGAATACGAACCCAAAAGAATCAGAGGGATTATTTCCAGAGAAAAAGGTAAATTCACGACCTTAGAAACTTTTAAAGAGCGTGCCGAGAATTTCAACGAGTATTTAAATAAAGTCGCTAGCAGAGTCTGGGAAATATACGAAAAGAAAAAAGCCAAAGAGAACGCTTTAGACTTTGACGACCTATTATCTAAATCCACTTTGTTATTAAAAAATAATAAAGAGGTGAGAAAAATCTATCAAGATCGATGGCAATATATTCACATAGACGAGTATCAAGACACAAATGAAGCTCAATACATCATGTCTAAACTTTTAGCCGAAGAACATAAAAATATTTGTGTGGTAGGAGATGCAGATCAGAATATTTATTCTTGGCGTGGAGCAAACTTAAAAAATATTTTAAGTTTTGAAAAAGATTATAAAGATGCAAAAATAATTTTACTCGAAGAGAATTATCGTTCGACTCAAAATATCTTAGAAGCAGCCAATGAAGTTATCAAGAAAAATAAATATCGACCTGACAAAAATCTTTTTACTAAAAATGTAACTGGGGAGAAGATATCTCTTTATGAAGCCGTCGAAGAAAGTGACGAAGCAGAATTCGTAGCTACAAAAATACTAGAGATAATGGACAGAGGAGATAAAATAAATTTATCAGAAATAGCTATATTATATAGGGCTAATTTTCAATCTCGCGTATTAGAAGAATCCTTGCTACGATACAATGTCCCTTATCAAGTCTTGGGAGTAAAATTCTTTGAACGTAGAGAGATAAAGGACACTCTCGCTTACCTACGTGCGGCGCTCAATCCTGAGAACTTGTCCGATATAAAAAGAATTATTAATTTCCCGGTTAGAGGAATAGGTAAAGTCACCTTGGCGAAATTATTTGCAGGAGAATTAGAAAACTTACCGATAAAGATGAGAGTAAAAATAAATAATTTCTATCAAACTCTAGAACAAATAAAAGAATACATCGCGGTGAATAAAGTTTCTGAAGTTATTAAATACACTGTGAAAATTTCTGGAATAGAAAATGAATTACAAAACGGAGGAGACGAAGAATTAGAAAGACTAGAAAACATAAAAGAACTCGCTACCCTTGCTCTGAAATATGACAATCTAGAAAATGGGCTTGGAGTAGAAAAGCTTTTGGAAGACGCTAGTTTAGCTAGTGATCAGGATTCTCTTATGATTACAGAAAAAAAAGAAGAGAAAAGAGATGGGGTAAAATTAATGACAGTGCATGCTTCGAAAGGATTGGAATTTAAATATGTATTCATCACCGGACTCGAAGATGGACTTTTCCCGCATCAGAGAATAGGAGATACTAAGAGTGGAGAAGACGCGGAAGAGGAAAGAAGGCTTTTTTATGTGGCGCTCACTCGAGCCAGAGAGAAAGTATTCTTGTCTTTCGCAAACTTTCGGACTATTTTCGGTTCGAGGCAGATCAATTCTCCAAGTGAATTCATTTCTGACATACCGAGAGATATATTGGAAAAAGAAGGTGAAGACCCTGGAGTAAAGACTATATACATATAAATAGACATATAATATAGTATAATCAACATAATTGTGAAAAAATATACAGATATAACAACAAAAAAGCCTCATAAAGCCAAGAAATCCCTCGGTCAGAACTTTTTAAAGTCAATTTTAGCGTTAAATAAGATAGTGGAAGCCGGGGAAATCACCCAAAATGACATAATTCTAGAAATCGGACCGGGAAAAGGGGCTTTAACCGAGAAATTACTCGAAAAAGCGGGCAAAGTAATAGCTATAGAGAAAGACAGGGATTTAATTCAAGTTTTACAAGAGAAATTCCAAAAAGAGATTAAAAATAAAAGGTTTTTCCTGATTGAGAATGATATTTTAGAGTTCAATCCAAGGGATGCCCTTGGATTGGGTTATAAAATAATAGCGAATATTCCTTATAATATAACGGGGGCTATCCTAAAAAAGTTCTTAACTGAAGAAAATCAGCCAGAACGTATGGTTTTAATGGTTCAAAATGAAGTCGCCCAGAGGATAGTCGCTCGTGACGGTAAAGAAAGCATCCTTTCAGTCTCAGTCAAAGCCTACGGAGAGCCAAAAATAGTAATGAAAGTAGCTAAAAGATATTTTTCCCCAGCTCCAAAAGTAGATTCAGCGGTGATATTAATCAAAAACATAAGCAGAAAACTATTTATAGAGAATAATATCGACGAGAATCTATTCTGGGAAGTTATTCATGCTGGTTTTGCTCACAAAAGAAAAATGTTAATCAGTAATCTCAAAGATTTTTATAATAAACAAAATAGAGAGAGAGGTTTAACAGAAAATAAAAAACAATGGGACGAAATTTTCAAAAAAAACAATCTAAATGAGAAAGCTCGCGCCGAAGAATTAAATATTTCTGACTGGATAAAAATCCTAAAGGACATTAATACACAGAAATAGCTTTTTATTTTTTTTAAACTTGTTATAATATATGAATGAAGAAAAATATTTTTTTATCAGTCATAATAATTATTTTTACTGTTGTCTTTTATTCTCAAACAACAGATGCTCAAGTTACTCCTCCATTACCTACTATAGGTAACGGTATAGACTTTAAACCTGTTGTTTCTCAAAAAGCACAATCTACTTATTTTGGTGGTAAAGTCACTAGATTAAAAGCAAGTCTAGTAGAGGATCATGAATCCGCAGGATATGAATGTGAAGTCCCTGGTAGCACAATAGAAATCAGACCGATAAAAGGTAATACAACTAGTTACTTTATTCCAGATGGATTAAGACCAAGGACAAAATA
>CAYLQJ010000031.1:0-3884 GCA_964385945.1 uncultured Candidatus Saccharibacteria bacterium | reverse complement strand
TAACACCAGACACACCTGCTTCTTTATTAAAGAAAGTCATATAACCTAAAAATCCTAATACTAACAAAACAATTACAGAACCAATAACTAAATTTTTATTCATAAATTAATATTTATTTAAACTTTTAATACTCATATTATACCGAGAATGACACACAAAATCAACAAATATTGAGATTAGTGTAGATTAACTTCAGGAGAAATCTTAATACCAAACTTCTCAAAAACCTGAACTATAATTTTCTCTGCTAAATTCTTGATTTGGAGACCTTCACCTCCACCATAATTCACTAATATTAAAGCTTGTTTGTCATGGACTCCAACATTACCGAATTTAGTCCCTTTAAAACCACAAGATTCTACGAGCCAGGCTGTCGGGATTTTGATTTTATCTCCTTCAGTGAAATACGGCATCTCAGGATAATCTTGAAGCAGACTATCTAATTTGTTCTGATCTATGTATACATTCTTAAAAAAACTTCCGGCGTTGCCTAAGATTTTTGGATCCGGAAGTTTACTTCTACGTATATTCGCAACAGCGTCACTAACGTCTTTAGCTGTATTTATTTCTAAATTATTTGTATGAATATAATCTTTCAAAACTCTATACTCTATATTTTTCTTTTCTTTTTTAGAAAGCTCTAAAGTGATTGAAGTAATAAAATATTTGTCTTTTAATTCGTTTTTAAAAATACTATCACGATATCCAAAATTACATTCTTCTTTTGTAAAAATTCTCTTTATCCCTGAAGCTATATCAATAGCTTCAATATTTTTAATTACATCTTTGAGCTCTACTCCATACGCTCCTATGTTCTGCACCGGACTTGCACCAACAGTACCCGGTATCAAAGCTAGATTCTCTATACCCCAAAGATTATGATCTACAGTATAAAGAACTAAATCATGCCACAACTCTCCTCCCATAGACCGTAAAGAAACAGAAATCTCATCTTCAGATAAAACTATAATACCTTTTAAATTATTAGCGACGACAAGGCCGTCGAAATCTTTAGTAAATAAAATATTACTCCCTCCACCCAGGAAAAGCTTCTCCTCATTTTTGAAAATTTCTGACTCTAATATATCTATGAAATCTTGTTCAATATTTATCTCAACAAAATATCGAGAGTATACTTTAACTCCGAAAGAATTTAATTTTGTTAAATCGTAATTTTCTAAAATTTGCATTTTACATTATTTCTTTCTCTAGACTTCTTTGGATTTCTTCTTCTGTAACAGGATGCATCATTTTTTTAAATTCTTTATCTTCACTAATATCAATACCTTGTTTTTCTAATAAAATAGAAGTCATTTTCATTAATTTTGTAATTTCTCTTTCTACAATAAAATTGAGTTGTAAATGAATTTCTTCACGAAGGTCATCTATTTTATTGCTTCTGTTTTGAGCAATTAAAACAAAGATGGAAAGGAATATTGCTTCCAAAGAAACTATTGTTGTTAAAAGTATAAAAGGAAATGGATCAAAAGCCTCTATCCCTTGTATATTATTTGTATTAATTAAAATCCAAAAAAGAAAAAATAAAGAATTGAAGGTTAGAAAAATATTACTTCCAAAAAATGAAGACATATTATCTGCAATTTTTTCGGTTAAAGTTCTTTTTGAATCAAATTTAGCTTTAATGCTTTTAAATATTTTTCTTCTTTGCTCTTGGTGATGCTCCGAAAAAAATCTAAAGGTGTTTTGGGGTTCAGTTTTCATAGATATATTATAAATTATATAAGACTAAAAAGAAACTAATCTCTTATAATTGATACTCTGCCGTCTTTCTCTAATTTTATGATTTTTGAAGGTTTCCCTACTATTTCTCCACCGTCTACATAAAGATCAACTTGATCTCCGAAATAAATTCTCGCTTCTTCTATGTTTTTAGCTGGAGTTTCCCCTTCAACATTAGCCGAAGGAGCTATTAGTGGGCCTGTTTCTTTTAAAAGTTCTCGGAAATGCTCATTTTTAGGAATTCTAAAAGATAGACTCTCGGTACCTCTATCTAAATATTGAAATTCTGGATTTAAAGAATCGAGAATAATACTGGTGGGTTTATCATGAGCGGAAAATTCTTCAAGAATTTTCCGCTCAGTTTCATTTAAAGTAATATCAAAATGCCCAATATCTGAAATATCACTAATCAAAACAATACAAGGTTTTTCCGGACTCCGCAGGCGTATCTTATAAAGTCGCTCTACGCTCGCCGTATTCAAAGCCGTAGTCAAAACACCGTAAATAGTATCAGTAGGCATGACCACAACTCCCCCATCCTGGAGAATATTTATTAATTCCTGATTGTCGTAAATATTTTGCATTCAACTAATTATTTAAAGGATTATTCGGGAACCATATTTTTTCTAAAGAAAGATATTTTTCTTTTAACTCATTGAATTCTTTTTGTAATTTCAATAAATTTTCTTCGTTAATGTCATGATGAACCATGTCTGCTGCCATTCTTTCAACCTGTTGAGTTAAATAACTATATTCTTTAATAAGATCCTGGGACTTTATTAATACATTTACATCACCGAAATCTTCAGCTGTATCCTTTCTTATATTTCTAATTTTATCTTCAAGAAATTTTAATTTTTTAGTAAATAATTCAAAATTTTTCAAAAAATATTCAACGTCTAGCTTTTCTTTTTTTTTCTCATTCAACTCCTGATCCAAATCGTCAAGAAAATCATTTTGTATGTCTTGTAGTAGGATAGCTTTACTGTTCATTTTTCTAAGTTTTTTTGCAGCAGCTTCATCTTCCGCCTTACCAATAATATCCCTAATGCGATAGTCTTCCTCCAAAGAGTCTTCTTGATTCTTCTCAAGGTCCACATCTCCTATTATTTTCTTAAAATCTTCTTTAGCCTTTTCGTCCTTAAACCATGATAAATTTTCCATAAATTATTTAATTAATCTTTTAAATTTTATTTCCCCACCACCAAAGAACAAAAATATAATTGCTGCTGAATATACAACCAAGTCCTCAACTTCCCAAATACCAAATTGCATAAGCATAGTAGTCACAGAAAAAGCAAAGAAGATAGCAATCAAAATAGTAGTAATACGAGTCATATAACCGAGCACGAACAAAACACCAAAAATAATTTCTGCGAAGCCTACACTAAGTACAAATAATTCATTGGTAAACCAAGGGAAAACAATCTGCATAAAATTCCAATTATGAGTCTCCAAGAAAGCCAGAGAGAGTTCTGGATAAGCGAGCTTCTCAGTAAATGCCAAAACAATCAATGATAAACCTACACCAATTCTTAATATCAAGAGAGAGTATTTATTCCAAATAGGATAATTAATATTACTTTGTGAATTCTTTATAAAGAAATAAATAGCTAAAGAAACTAAAATTAGATTCTCTAAAAAAGTGATCAATCCTTCATAAATACCTACTCCAAAACAAAATAGAATTAATAATATAGAAGCTACTCTAGGATAAATATTAAATACAAACATGATTCCCACTAAAGCTTGGACTAAAGATAAAACTAAAGTCAAAGTGTTATTGATATCGATGCTCGGTACTAAAATAATCTTCCAAACAAAACTCACTGTGATTAAAAATATTCCCAAAACAACTTGAGCAATTCTATTAATAACTTTTGCATTTCTATTTGCAAAATGATTTAATCCTCTCGGTTCTTTGACGAATTTATCAATCAGTCCATAAACTAAAACCACCAAAAGACTAATACCCATCCAAATCCAAACTTCATTACTCTCGATATTAAAGAAAGGATTTAGTCCTCTTTTAGTAGCAATAACTTCTTCTTCATCTACAAACCATTTAATATGAGCAGAAGCTGGACTAAAGCTTAATAAATAGAAACCGAATATATAGAGTAAATTTTTAATATTTTTCATA
>CAYLQJ010000030.1:0-4258 GCA_964385945.1 uncultured Candidatus Saccharibacteria bacterium | reverse complement strand
CATCAGCTTTTTCTATCTCTTTCATTATTCCCTTTAATCTCTCTTCAAATTCTCCTCTGTATTTTGTACCCGCAATAAGAGAACCCAAATCTAGAGATACAAGTTCTTTATCTTTCAAAGATTCCGGAGCGGTACCTTTCATAATGCGAATGGCAAGTCCTTCTACCACAGCAGTCTTACCAGTTCCAGCCTCACCTATCAATATTGGATTATTTTTAGTACGACGAGAAAGTATTTGCATGATACGCATTATCTCATTATCGCGACCTATCACCGGATCGAGTTTATCTTCACGAGCGAGCTTGGTCAGGTTGCGAGTATATTTCAAAATCATTTTAAAACGTTTTGGTTCAGATGCATCTGTAATATTCTGAGTGCGTAATTCTTCTACAACTTTTACGACGACGTCTTTAGAGATTCTAAATTTAGCTAAAGTCTCACGAGCTTCCCCTGCAACGTCGAGCATTGCTAAAAACAAATGTTCTGTAGAAACAAAATCATCTTTCATGAATTCTGAAACCTTAACAGAATATTCTATAACTTGAGCTAAATCAGGATTGAGATAAATTTGATAAGCAGGAGATAAAGTACTCGCACCTTCAGGATTTTCAATAGCATCAAATACAGAATCAGAAAGTAATATAGTGTCTACTTCTAGTTTATCTAAAATAGAATTCACCATACTTTCTTCTTGCAAAATCAAAGCTCCTAAAAGGTGTAAAGTAGAAACATGATTCTGTCCTCGTTCAATAGCCAACTCATGAGCCTTCTTGATTGCATCTTTTGCTTTTGTTGTAAATTTATTTAATGGTGGCATATTTTTATTATTAAATTAAAAGTTATAAATTTTATGGTGTTGGATTTTCTGGTGGTATAGGATTTTCTGTTGGTATTTCTTCTGTAGGTGTTTCAATAGGTGGAATTGTAACAACTGGTGGATTTTCTTTATCCTCATTCAATTTGTCTATTAATGGTTTTAAAGCTTGCAGATCTGCTAATAATTTCTGTTCATCAGAAGACAAAGTTCTGTCTTTTTCTACCTCTACTATCCTCTCCACAGTCCTTTGAACGACTTGAGTAATAGGGTTTTTAATATTATCTGGAGTTTCTGCTAAAAGAGAATATGTAGTAATACTAGTCGCAATAGACACGATAAAACACACCAAAATAATAAGTAATATAAATTGTCCTTTGTTTAAATCTTTTATATCCATAAGTACAATATATCATAAAATGGATAAAAAATTAAGAGAAAGAATTATTTTACAATCATCATTTTTCGGACCACTCTTTCAACTTCATAAGGATTTTTGATTGAATCAAAATGGATTTCAAACAAGTCAGAGCCAGGAGTATCAAATTTAATAGAACCAACACCTAAAATCTTTTGAATAAAAGTTTGAGTGACTTCTATGTTTTGAATTTTTTCATACTCCGCAAACTTTCTGGAAGTAGAGAGGAAATTATATTCGCGAGATATACCACTATGCATCAAATAATAACGATGGGCTCTACGAAATACTTCAGTGCCCAAGATTAGTAGTACGCTAAAAATTATAAACTGCCAATAGAAAAATATTCCAACTAGAAAAGCCAAAATTCCAAACACATACAAATCAAAATAATGAAACCAATGCGGATGCAATTTCTCTAAAATATCTTGTTGATTATTCATATCTTATATATACCATTTTTTTAATTTTTTTAAAATATCCGACAAGCTCAAAATAACATAATTCAAATCTTCTTTTTTAGTATCTCTACCCAAAGAGAATCTAATACTATTTATGGATTCTGACTGTTTGCCATGGATAGCTTCTAGGACATGAGAATTTTTCTTATCCCCTGACTTGCATGCACTTTTTTCAGAAACATAAATCCCCCTCGCGGATAATTCTATCAACAATAAATCACTCGGGATTCTCGGTATAGTGATATTGATAATATTTGGTAAACGTATAACCTCGTCTCCATTTAAAACTAGATCAATTTCTAAACGATCAAAAAGATTTTTTAATTTTTTAATTAACGTATCACGCAAATTAGTTAATCTCTTAACTTCATTAATTTTCATATCTTCAGTTTTCGACAATGCCTCTGATAGTCCTAAAACCAGTGGAGTATTTTGAGTCCCAGATCTCAAGCCAAATTCCTGATCTCCGCCTAGGATTAAAGGGTTCAATATTATTCGCCTTTTTTTAAATAAAACTCCTACTCCTTTAGGTCCATATATCTTACCTCCATTTAAGGACATCATATCTACTCCTAGTCTTAGTACATTAATATCTAAATAGTTCACAGCTTGAGTAGCATCAGTATGAAATAATGGATACACCTCTTCTCTATCTTCTTTAGTATTTTTTTTGAAATGCCTGATAGTTTTTGCTATTTCTTTAATCGGTTGTATGGTACCTATCTCATTATTCGCATACATTACAGAAACCAATACCGTATTTTCTTTAAAAACTTTTTTCAATTTTGAAATATCCACTATGCCATTTTTTTCTACTTCTAGATAAGTCACCTCTATCTTTTTTTCTTTTTCTAAAAATTTAAAAACTTCTATGACGGAAGCATGCTCTATATTCGTAGTCACAATATGTGGAGTTTTATATTTTTTAGGTAAGTTTTGTAATACTCCTAAAATAGCGAGATTGTTAGACTCGGTGGCTCCACTAGTAAAAATAATCTCATTCATATGACCTCCTAAAATCTTACCAACAGAATCCCGAGCTTCATCGAGTACTTTTTTAGTTTCCATACCCGAGTCATGAATAGCGCTAGGATTAGCATAATACTTCTTAAAAGCGTGATTCATTTTATTTAAAACCGAAAGGTCGAGTGGTGTCGCTGAGGCATTATCTAAATATACCTTCTTTTTTAACTTTGTTTTATTTGTCTTGCTTTTATTTTTGTTTGATTTAACCATAAAAATAGTATATATTGAAACTGTATGAATATAAAGCTCGAAATTGCTTTTTTTGTTTTTGTCCTAATTGCAATAATTGCAAATTTTTTTTGGATACTAAAAACAGAAAATAGATTAAAGCGATTTTTCATAGGCAAAAAAGCAAAAGACTTAGAAGATACTTTAATTCACCTAGAAGACAATATCTCTAGACTCATTCGTGCTAAAGAGAAAACAGAAGCGGATTTAGTAGTAATAAACCAGAAACTCAAAAAAAGTATTCGAGGCTTAGAGACTATTAGGTTCAATCCCTTTCCTGATCAAGGAGGAAACCAAAGTTTTGCTATCGGTCTACAAAATGAAGACGGTGACGGTTTAGTAATATCTAGTCTGTACGGTAGAGAAAGAATGAATGTATTTGCAAAACCAATAAAAGGAGGAAAATCAGAATATGAATTAACCGAAGAAGAAAAAGAAGTTATTTTGCGTGCCAAAGTTTAAATTAATTTATGAAAACAGAAAAGAAAATAATAATTGAAGATAATCAAACAAGACCACCAGTGGTTGTTATTATGGGGCATGTGGATCACGGTAAATCTACCCTACTCGATTATTTAAGAAATACCAATGTGGTAGACGGAGAAGCTGGAGGTATCACTCAACATATTTCTGCTTATGAAGTTATTCACAAAGACGAAAATAATATCGAGAAAAAAATAACTTTCTTAGATACTCCAGGACATGCGGCTTTTTCTAAAATGAGAGCACGCGGAGCAAATATCGCGGACATAGCAATATTAATAGTATCTGCTATCGACGGTGTCAAAACTCAAACTATAGAAGCTTGGAAGACCATAGAGGAAACTAAAATCCCGGTGATAGTAGCAATCAATAAAATTGATAAACCAGATGCTAACGTAGAGAAAACCAAACTTGAGTTATCTGAAAATGGAGTCTATCTCGAAGGCTACGGAGGAAATATTCCTTATGCAGAAATCTCAGCTAAAACTGGAGCTGGCGTACCGGAATTATTGTCTCTAATAAACATCGTAGCTGAACTAGAAGAATTCAAAGCTGATGATGAAAAATTAGCGACTGGATTTATCATTGAAGCTAATCTAGACCAAAAACGTGGGATTGAGGCTGTAATGATTATCAAAGACGGCACTTTACACAAAGGCATGTGGGTGGCTTCTAATGACAGCGCTTGTCCAGTGCGTATATTTCTAGATTTTAAAGGTAAAGCTATAGATGAGGCTAGTTTCTCTTCCCCTGTTAGACTTGTAGGTTTTGATAAGATGCCTAAAGTCGGTAGTAAATTTTATTCTTTTGCTAAAAAAGAAGACGCTT
>CAYLQJ010000029.1:0-4844 GCA_964385945.1 uncultured Candidatus Saccharibacteria bacterium | reverse complement strand
TAATATTTCAATCGAGCTTCTTCTATCGATAAATCTGTATCGAGTAAACCTTTCTCTAAAGCCAATTCGTCTGCCGAAGCTGTGAGCCAGAGTTCCCAAGAGAACGGAGAGATACGATCGGGACTCAAATTATTCACATGTTTGGCAATCATAGAAGTACAGTTAGAGAAAAAAGTATTGTACCATTCAGGCTCAACGACTAATTTATTCATCTTGTTTAGCATATCAACCAAAAGCAGTCTGCCGTTCTCCGGCTTCTCGAGCTTTATCGGATAGACGTAGACTTTATCTTTACGGACGTTAGCGCGGAGGAGTATTGTATCTCTCTCGTCAGCAGCGACGTAGATGAGAGGATAAGTCCGGAGCATACCTTCCCAAATACTATATAACTGATCCTTAGTCTTCAAAGCTTCAATACTAATAGATAAGAAATCCCCATTCTCAAATTCAAAAGAGACGAAGGTATGAGCCGCTAAATCATTCTCATTAAAAGGCTCAGTAACGAACCAGACTTTTTTAACTTCGTTTAAATCATAAGTCTTGTCATAATAACCCGGTATCATATCTGCCTCCGTCGGGACATATCTAAAATTCCTTACGTTCTTCACTGTGACAGAACCGCCATCTTCGGAGAATTCTGCGGTCGAAGGTATAGCAAGCTGAGTCTGCCAATCTCCCTCTGTAGGCGGACGGACGGTTATATAATAAATCAGAAACGATATGATTAGTATTAATATTCCAAGTCCTAACTTTTTGAAAAAATTCTTATTTAAAAATTTCATATATTTATTGTATCAAGATTCTCTTTAATAACAAAAACTAATAAAGTCGTATATCTTTCATTCTTCTTTTATAATCTGGAATTTGCAGACTTACTAAAGACCAGAATTTTGCTCCATGATTCATTTCTTTTAAATGAGCTAATTCGTGGACTATGATATAGTCTCGTAAATCCGGAGGTAAGAAAAATATTTTATAATTAAAACTTAACTCACCTTTACTTGAGCAACTTCCCCATCTAGTTTTCTGATTGCGTATCTTTATGCTTTTGATTTTGAAATTATAAAATTGATTGAAATACAGACATCTCTCAAGAGCTATATCAGAAGCGTCTTGCTTGTAGAGTTTATAATCCTTCACTGAGAAATGCGCCAAGATTTTCTTTGGTCTTTGTTTCAACTTCTCTATCTGCTCTAGTATCCAGTCAGCCTTCGTCTCGACAACTTTTTGAATATACAAGTCCGAAATATTCCGCGGTTTAGTAACAACTAAAGATAAATCCGGCGATATGCTAATACGAATACCTCTTGTACCTTTACGGACTTTTATCGTATAAGGGACAACTATATTATCTTTTATAATTTTTTGATTCATATATAAACTCAATCTCTAAAGTATATTATAAATATTAAATATTGACAAAACTCACTAAATGTATTATCTTAAAAAAGAAATTAGTTTTGTTTACATAAAAATACAAAAAAAATGTTTTTAGATATGAACGAATATAAGATTAAATTATTAGATAATAATTTGATCTTACAAAATCACGAACCAGATAGTCCAATATATAGATTAAGTCTGTATATCACAGATTATCTTCATGAAAAACATGATTCATTAGGTTTGTTGACTGCTATTTGTGAATCTCTTGAAGATTTATATTTAGGACAAAATAAATTTACTGGAGAAAAAATTATTAATCCTTTGACTGGTTTTCATGAAGGATTTTACCAAAAACTCCTAAAAGAAGAGGTTCCAGAAATCGTAACTTCAGTTTTCCCAAAAGATTTTGCAGAAGAAATAAAAAATTACATCAAAAAACTCTTTAATGAAGAGTGAACCAAAATTAGTCACCCCAAGTGACTAATTTTTTATTTATATTTATTCCCAATTAAAACCTCGTCCGAAATGCCCCCAAGTGCAAGTCTCGGCGAACTTCACTTCTTTGAGTTTGAGATATTCTCGAATACCTTTCGGACTTAGATCATAACCTTCTATTACTTCCTCAACTCCGTCTATATTGGCGACAGCCATGACGGGTTCACTTTTACCTATAGCATAAGCAAGTTTGGTGACTACAACTTTCGCATTATGTTTACGCAATAAATCTACCGCTATCTTGCGCGCCATATACGCTCCGCTTCTATCTACTTTGGTATAATCTTTGCCTGAGAAAGATCCGCCTCCAATAGCGACTTCGGGGCCATAATTATCCACTACTAGTTTGCGTCCAGAAAGTCCGGTATCAGAATCAAATCCTCCATGGACCCATTCTCCAGCTGGATTGATCAAATACTCTTCTGAGTCAATTATACTTTTTACTAATTCTAGAAGTTCACTATTTTTAGTATTTTGAAAACTAGCCACAACGACTTTGACCTGTCCATCTTCGACGGTGACTTGAGTCTTGCCGTCATAAGGATAAACTTCATAAATCTTCTGACATAAATTCCTAGCGAGTTCGTACTCTTGTGGTAATAAATTCTCCGTATCCCGAGTCGCATAACCTTTCATTATTCCTTGATCTCCTGCTCCGCCCGTATCTACACCGCTTGCTATCTCCACACTCTGCAAAGCTATATTTGATAAAACTTTATAATTATCACCAACAATATTTTTAACAATTGCTTCTATATTAATTTCTGTTTTGGAAGTGACTTCGCCGTTGATAGTAATCAAATTGTGACCACCCATAACTTCAATAGCCACACGACTATCAATATCATATCCTAAATAAGCGTCTAAAATAGAATCTGCAATAAAATCACAAATCTTGTCTGGGTGACGCGGACTAACGAACTCAGCTGTTTTAATCATAAATAAAAAATTCCTACATTATAATAATGGAGGAAAGAATTTTCTCTTGTGGACTAGACCGAGACATATCTTTCCTTCCGCTTTAGGCGGATGGTTGGATTTAGCACCTTTTCCCTTATTTTTATCAGGATAGGTTGCTGTGGGGTCACTGAGCCAATTCTC
Organism: uncultured Candidatus Saccharibacteria bacterium; assembly: GCA_964385945.1. GTDB lineage: Bacteria > Patescibacteriota > Minisyncoccia > Phycocordibacterales > UBA9973 > UBA9973. The sequence goes on along the minus strand of CAYLQJ010000029.1, from coordinate 1,862 downwards.
TACCACCACTCTTAATCAAAACTATTTAATTGTAGATATATTATATATTATATAAATAAAAAAACCAGACATTTAATTAAAATTAAAATATCTGGTTTTTATGCTAATTTCAACTTTCATGAGATTAAAATCTTTTTGGGAGTTTATTCTTAGCGATTTCTTTAAACTTTAGTATGATTTCAAAATCATATCTGTTACAATCAATACTTTTAAAATCACAGTAAGGAAATTTTGTATAAGAAAATTCTTTCATGTCCAAGCTGTCATTTGGGAAATTCCAATCTTCATGTTTAGTTAAATTTTTTGAAAATTTATAAGCAAAATTGGTTTCTTCCACATAACACCAAAGAACCTCTTTTTTTTCATTTTCTGGATTTTTAATATAGAAATTATATATTTCCAAATTTTTAAAACAAAGATAATGGCATTTTATATTTTTTTCTAACAAAAAATGTCTTTGATACAAAGTATCTTTATAAAGAAAGTCTTCTTGGGCTTCAATTTCTTGAGCTTCAATAAAAGAAGCTAAGAAACCAAAAAAAATTAAAAAAATTAAATTTTTCATTTTGTATTTTTTTTAAAATGAGCGAATCGAATATTGTATATCACTTTAAATATACATTACTTGAAAAATATGTCAATTAATTCAAAACAAGATTATCTTTAATTAAGATCTTAAAAAAGTAAACAAAAACCTAGTTTTAGCAATTAGAAAAATACTTCGAGAGATCCTTCGCCTCCGTCTTCTATCTTCGATTGATTAAAACGAATATTCCTACCCGACAAATAATTCTTTACAAAATTCGGCAACACTGGACCATTCTCGCTATTCCTACCTTTGCCGACTATTAGACGTACATGTTTGTATATTTTACTTCGATAAATCTCCTCTAGTGAGTCTTCGCATTCTAACGTAGTGTATCCATGCAGATCTAAAACCAGATCGGGCACCTGTTTATACTTATTATTTTTGTCAGCATAAAAACTCATATATAAATCAAGATTAACACAAAAGTGAATTTTACAAAATAAAAAACGTGAATTTAATCCTAAGGATCAAATTCACGCTTTCGTTATACACTCTCTTTCGGTGTATAAAGTTTTCCTGCATATCTTAAGCTGATATACAGAAATAATAAAATAAATAATCCTTCTTCCATAAAATAAAATAAAAAAAGAAAAATTAAAAATAAAATAAAAACTTTGATTGTAAACAACCATGGCTTACAAGTAAGCCAATTTAACTCTTTCATGTTTTCTTATTTAAGATTAAAAAATTAAAAGGATTTCAATATCATCCAAATTAGAAAAATACTTATTATGTATTGTCCTAATAAAAACAATAATGAAATTAAAACCAATGCTTTTATAATCGGGCGCACTACGCCCCCGAAATTTGTAGTACACCAACTATCAAAATTGGTGTTGGCCACAGTTGCCTGGGCTCTGTTTTGGAAAAGCCATTTCAGACTTTTAAAAATATTATCCATCGTCCTCCCAGCCCAAGCAAAGGCGAATTGGAATGTTGTGACCAAGATTTTAAATCCTGTGTCCCCTCCATGAGAAGGTTTTTTCTTTTTTGCCATATTTTATATGGTTTTTTCAAATAGCAAACTACTATTCTAAGAAGGATTATATCACAAAAGTATCTAAAAGTCAATCAGCAGTAAATCCTTTATTTATAATATCTTTATACTGATTTTTATCTCATCTCCTTTAAAAATACCTTCTTTTTTACGGATGTCTTTCTTTAAGCATAGGATATACCCACGAGACATTTTATGAGGAAAAAGAGAGGTAAACCATTTGGTCTTACCTATCTGAGCTTCTATCGGTATCATGCCTTTTATTCCTCTTTGCAA
>CAYLQJ010000028.1:0-5351 GCA_964385945.1 uncultured Candidatus Saccharibacteria bacterium | reverse complement strand
GGTGTGGTGCATAAAGTATCTTCATCAATAGTTAGTAATGAAAAAGGGTCTTGAATTCCTTTTCCATACCTTAAAGCATTAGCTTCATTTAGTAATCCAATAGGACTAGCAACAAAATTCTTGGAAACAAAAGTTTTTATTCCTTCGAATGTTCCACATCCAAATTGACTAAAAGCAAAGCTCTCGCCTTTTGATGTATTTACTCCATGACTGCCTGCGACAGCTCCGACTTTAATAACAATATGAGGGTTTTGTGTAGTGCATAATTTATGAACTACACTACCTTTCGTACCATCACCACCACCTAGGTCGGTAATGGTATAGATTTTTTTACTCATATTTAAAGCCAGGTTGATTCTTTAACTTTAGGTTCAGTAACAGAATCTTGGTTTATCGGCCAAAGATCCGATTTGCTCGCAAAAATTGATCCTTTTAAAGGAATTTTTGCAAAATTTGCAAGTTGTGTCTGTGCGCCAATCGGGATATTGACAACCGCCCGCTGAATTTTCTTAGCTTCAGTTTTATTCAAACCGTTATTTTCTAAGTATTCAGGTACGTCATCTATCCCAAAGACCCCTTCAGTAAGCCCAATCAATGTTGCTTGAACATAAGGCAAGTAGGCTGTATTGTCAACTTGCACGACATGTTCAGCACCATATAAATCGGTCCAATACTCTAAAGTATTATAAAGAGGATGTGGCAAAACAATTGCGAAAGCGTGTGCCTGCTTTTTTAAGGTAGACACAATCTCTTTCATATCCGGTAAATTATTGGCATTGAAGTTCTTTTCAGTATTTTCTTTTACTTTGGTGAATACTTCATCACCAAACACGTGCTCCAGAGTACGCTTATCAATAAATCCATGGGCAGGTTCGTCTGTAGTAAGAAAATGGTAATACTTCAAGCCATACTTGTTTGTCGCGGCATTAGTTAAATATGCGGCGGCGAATAATCCAAATTGTGGGTCTTCACCACCATTTCCACGACCATCTGCTGATGGTACTAACAAGGTTAACTGTATCGCTATTTTTTCAGCCATTTCAGCCTGCGATCTTTGAAAGAACGGAATATCATCTCCGCAATCTCCAAATGTAGCATTTAATATTTGCGGATCATACTTACTCAAAACAGGTTGATTACCAGCTGTGAATAAATCATACAATTTTGGCAATCCAGCAAACATAAGATCAACATTTGTACTCATTGAGGCTGTTGTGTCTCCAAGAGTTTCAATAAGCATAGCAATACCGTTACCAAGCGTAAATGTTCCATCTGGGTTTTCAACAAATCTTGTTATCGATCTGCGAATCACTCCGTACTCAGCAGGATCCACGAGAGGATCTAGCTTGCCTGTTGAATTAAGCTTTTCTTTACCTGCATAGGAGGTATCTCCGGCTTGTTTTGTTTTTTGGTGGACACTATCGTAAGCATCTCTTGAAAAAGTACCTTTTTGGTCTCTAGACATTTTAAAAAATTTAATGGTTTAAAAAAAAATTAATTTAATATGGAATTGTTGTAAAAGGATGATATTTCCTTTCCCAAAATTCTTCCACTTTTTCATAAAAGTAACGGTGTGCATCATACACACTTTCAAAATCTTTCGTAAGAAGAGATTTTAAAAGTTCATGATACTTAATACCACCCCCTTCAAGTTGCTCATGATCCGGAATATTTCCTGTATCAGGATCTCCTCCTAAAAAAAGGATTACCGTCTTGACTACCTGTCTTAATTCAGACATAGCAGTCTTTTGACTTAACGGTGAAGAGTGAATTATTGATTTTGACCAATCAAAAATTGTTATAAGATGATTTTCTTTGACGATGAAAATATTTTCAGCGTCTAATTTACCAACTGTCGCAAATAATTGATCGTGTGCAAAAGCAACAATTTTCAGTAATTTACCCAGGATCCACACGCTCGTTTTTGGGTCAACTCTTACTTTTTCTATTTCCCGTATTTTATCAATTGGGGAAATTTCTGTTAAAGAATTGCTCATCGTGAGACGAATTACAAGAATCCTATGTCCATCATGTTCTTCAGAAATAAAACTCTCAACAAGCTTTGGAAAGCCCATTTGATAATTTAATTTATTGCCATTATGCGTTTGTACATACCCCTCATCAATACGCTCAGCAGCCTCACTCATTTCATTGAGTAAAAAAGCTTCGCGCTCGAGAATGTAATTTTTTGTTTTGTCTAAGACAATTTTTAGAATCAGGGATTGTTCAGGATAATTTTCCGAAACTACTCCATAAAACTCAAAATCTTGATTTTGGCCTAAAAGGTCTAAAATCTCAAAAACATTACCTTCAGGTGTTCTAATTGTAACAACTTCTTTTTTTGTTTTCAAAGTACTTATTTTTAAAGGTTTAAAATATATTTTTACTTAAAAGTTAAACTTTAAAGTTCCGGCAAAATTATAGCATAATTATTGAATAAGTCAATATTGTTTACACCAAATTTCTACTAAGCAAATATAGGTAATTTTAAAATTTATAAGAATAAATGATATAATACAAACATGTATGAAACTTTGAGCAAGAATATAATAGAAACAAGAGAATCTAAAGAAGCAAGATTAAACAAATACTGGCGGGACCCTAATTATAAAATAGAAATTAATGGTGAATTTTTAACTTTAAAAGAATGCTATGAACGCACTTTGATTAGAACTCAAGAAATATTTGAGAAAACCAAACAAACCCTAAATGAACAGATCCCTGAAGGTAAATTTATTCTTTATGTAAATCAAACCAAAAAAGGAATGATGGCAAGTGAGGATATTAATCTAATAGATAAAGACAGATTAGAAAAGCTCTACCAAGCCGAAACTGGAAACAAAGAAAAAAGTGATAATTTTCAAATTGATAATATTAAATACTGTCTTGGGATAGAAAAAGAAGATTCACGTTTTAAGGTTTATAATTCTTATAACACAGATGAAGAAATACCTGATTTAAATAATTGTATTGGTATGGTTTTTAGTGGTGGAGAAGCTTATATTAACGGAGAAGATAATCCTGAAAGAATCGCAATGCTCGAAAAAAGTAAAAATCTAATAAAAGAATCCAAGAAATTTGATATCCCAAAATTAGGTATATGTCTAGGGGCTCAACTTCTAGCTCACGAAGAAGGAGCAGAGGTAGATTGGGTTAAAAATGAGGATGACGAAAATGAGAGAGTTACAGGTATGGATCAAATAATAAAAACAGAAAAAAGTATTGAAAATTCATTTATTCAAGATTTTAACGAAATTGTTTTTATAGCTCAAAATCATGGACAAGAAATTAAAGAAGGTACAGCATTGAACGGAAAAATATTGGCTAAAAATGACAAAGGTTCAATTGAAGTAATCCAATTTCCAGATGGAACTATATGTATGCAAGGCCACGCTGAAGTCGGATCTATTCGTATGGACGTAGGGATGAACTTAAATGAAATCCTAAAAGAACCTTCTTATATATTTCAAAATGATTTAGAGAAAATTCGAGAACTCGTCTTCCCTACTTTTCTAAAACTCGCGGGAGCTTATAATAATAAAAACTCTAATAACTAGATTTGACTTTTTTTAAAAAAAGCACATAATCTTTTTCATATAATAGTTCCTTTAAAAATTCAATATTTTTTGTTTTTGAAGACTATTTTCTGAAACATTTTTTTTAACCTATAAAATTAAGTCAAATGGTATTACCACCTTGAATCAAATCAGAATTGAAGCTGAAAACTTTTTTAATTTATTTAATTTTTAATTTTAAAAAAAAATTTATTACGTTATGGTACAGTTAAGTATAGAACAGATTAAAAGTTGGGATATTTTTGTAAATAAAATACCACTAAACACATTTAAATTCTTGAACAAAAGTATTCAAGAAAAATACCAGGAGTTAACTGACTTAGAAAGTTTTTTAAGAAAAGAACCGAATTATCCTGAAAAAAGAGCACGTGTTGATTTGTTAGGTAGACGAATACTTGAAGAAAACCAAATACTCGCCTCGCATCACACAATTGTGGTGCCACCTGACCAAAGTCAATTTTGTTCTATGGGCACGGCAGTTCTGGTGAACATAGCAGGGAGAAAAAAATGGTTAATTCCTGATGTTTGTGTAACATCAGCTAACACCATAAGCTTTAATAATCCCCTATGTAAAGCAATCCTTGGGAAAGAAAAGTTTGAAGAAGGTTCATATAAAAACATGAGTACTGACCAAGAAGTAAAATTTCAAATCTTGGATATTCTAACTTATTCTCAAACCAAGAGAAAGTTTTTTGCAAAAAAAGAAGAGGGAAAAGAAAAAGTAAATGTTCAACCAACACAGCTTATGAATCAAGCTAGTTAAACTTACTATTAAGTAACTGGCCAAAATGTACCCATATTCTCAATTGAGGATATGGGTATTTTTATTTTTTAATTTTAAATATTTGTTGGGTTGCTACTATTATTATAGAAATAATTAAAATTCCAAAAATTATAAGGATAGCATTACTACCAAAAACTTGTGCCAAGAAATTCCCAAAATACACTCCAGCAAAAGCCCACAAGAAAGACCCTATAAAACTATAGATTATATACCGGCGAGTTTTAATACCCCGAAAGGCAGCAAATATCGAAGGTACTGATCTAACTAAAGGAATTAATTTTCCAAAAATACTAATAAGGGCAATATGTCTATCGAATAAATCCCAATTTTTCTGATGACTTTCTTTTTCTACTAAATTTTTAATAAAACGATGATTACTAAATCTTTTACCAAGTAAAAACCCGGTCATATCTCCTAGGAAATTACTTACCCCAATAAACAAGAAAGCAACGAACGGCGAGAAAGAACCACTAGTAGACAAACTACCTGCTAATAAAGCGATAGTCCCTCCTGGCAAGATAGAGCCAATACCAGGCAAACCTTCAGCGTATGCAAAAAATGACATCCAGAGTATCTGAAAAACTGGTGATATATTATTAAGATTTTCTATTACGTATAATGAAAAATTCTCCATTTATTTATCTATTTCAAATCAGCCATTTGTATCGGACTTTGGATTTGAGGTGGATTCATATCTATTACGCCGAATTGCTTTTCATAAGCTTCTACTTGCGCCGACATCCACAAAGCTATGCTTTTCATTATCTGTGGAGTAGTCGCATAAGTATCCAGGTTGGTACCTGAAGTCATAACGAAAGCAAAAGATTCTTTACTATAAGTCCCGAGAGCTCCATCACAGAATTTCTTTGGTAATTGATTTATATCTACTTTTGTTGGGTCTATCATATATTTATATAATTATTTAATACTAATATACCTATTATACCACAATAAATAAAGAGATGTTTTTTAGGCATCTCTTTTGTAGTTTT
>CAYLQJ010000027.1:0-5548 GCA_964385945.1 uncultured Candidatus Saccharibacteria bacterium | reverse complement strand
TTGTCCGAAAATATTGCTCATCCAATAAGAATCATTACTAAAAATATTAAAGAAATATCTCAAGGTAACTTAAATATAAATATTCCAAATAACAGAAAAGACGAATTTGGAACTATTATTTCTTTATTCAATGAAATGACGCAGAAATTAAGATCCATTAAAGAACGTAACGACGAGATTTCTAAAATGAAGTCGAATTTCATAACTGTCGCCTCTCATCAATTGCGCACTCCAGTATCTGGCGTACGTTGGGGACTAGACGCCCTTGCTTCTGAGCTTAAAGGTCCTATCAATAACGACCAAAAAGAAATATTAGATAAATGCATAGAGAGGAATACTGAAACTATCAAGAACATCGATGACTTATTAAACACAACACAAATAGAAGAAGACAATTTCCCTTATGAAATGCAAGAAGTAAATATTGGTCAACTTACCGAAAAATCTATCCAAGAATTTGAAATTGAAGCCAAAATAAAAAACAAAAAAATCATCTTTAAAAACAAACTACTAGAGGAACCTTTAAAAATAGTAGCTGACCCACATCGCATCAACCTTGTGATTTCAAATATTATAGAAAATGCCATTAGTTATAGTACTAAAGATACAGATATTGAAGTCTCTATCCAAACCGAGGGAGAATACGCATTAATACAAATAGAAAATTATGGTATAGGTATCAAAGAAGACGATCAAAGTAAAATCTTTGCCAAGTTCTACCGAGCCGAGAATGCAATACTCACTAAGCCTAACGGTATAGGCTTAGGTCTTTATATTTGTAAGAAAATCATCGAGCACCACAAAGGTAAAATCGTAGTCTTCTCTACACCTGAGAGTAGTAAGACAATATTCTCTGTCTACTTACCTATTCCGAAATCCCTAATCACCGAAAAACCTAAAATGGAAGAATTCTTAGAGACTATATAATAATATTAAAAACTAAAAAAGGGCTTCGTTTATATAAAACGAAAGCCCTTTTGCTTTTGCCAATTTATGTCAATTTTTTTACATATATAGAGCTTTGATACTTTTATCAAAGATATATAAAACTAGCTAAGCTAGAAAGAATTTATTATTTCCAATAATTAACAACCGAAGTTATTACTTATTGAATTTGTGTTACCGTAACCCGTATTATACAGATTACCAAAGTTATAATTCACATTATTGTTGTTTCCAACAATGAATGGATTCATGATGTTCAGCACCATACATACGTTACCAGGAGGAACAACTCCTCCAGAGCAACCATTCAAACCATTACTGCAGGCGTTGTATACCTGACTTATATTGGTGATATTTGTAAGATACTCATTGAAGGTATAGTTGTAAGAGTTCACGATACTTGTATTTCCTCCGCAAAGCTTGCTGTTTATAGCAAGCAGGATATCAAGCTGCCCTTCACGAAGAAGCATAACTTGAATAAAAATACTGTTTACAATTTCTTGTAAATTTGCAAGTGTACCTTTAATCTCATAAAGATGATCGATGATAGCCATCTGCAGAGACTTAATTTCATTAACACTCAGTTGCAAAGCATCAAGCTTTGCCAAAACCTGTGCTGTAAAAAACGGTAGGTTGCTGGTATTCGCAAGAATATTCGCAAGTGTGACCCCTTGCTGTTGCAGAGTTAGACCAAGTTGGTCGATTTTACTTACAATTAAGCTTCCCCAAGTTTCAAGAGAACCCTGCAATACTGACATCTGAAGAGTTAAAGCATTTAATTTCTCAAACATTTGTGCTTGAGTAATTCCTTGCGCAATTAATGTATTCAAAACTGTATTTAAAGTATTTTGCAATCCTCCAAACAAAGCTATCAATTGGTTTAATTGTCCTTGGTTCTGTAATGTCCAAGCTTTAACATCTTTCAGATCATTAGCGATACTGAGCATTACTAAGTAATTTTCCAAAAGCTGATTTTTAAGTGAACTTAAGAGTCCACTATGACTTTCTTGAGTGAAAGCAATCTGTAATAATTGAGCCTGTACTTGCCCCAAAATCTGTAAAATAATCCTAGTATTTTCCTGAGTCAGAATACCCAAAGTAATTAACTCAAGAAAATAATTCTGATACTGCTGTAATAACAAAGTATTTCCAGCCAAAGTATTTGCAATTATTAATTGCGATTCTTTCATTGCGGAGATGTCTCCTTGTATAAGAAGCAACTTTGCATTTAATTCATTGAAACGAAGCTGATTTTTTGCTTCATTATCATCTAGTTTTTCAAGAATTTCAGTAATATCTGCAACCACAACAGTTACAGAAATATCATCTGAAGCTTCATTGTATGTTGTACAAGAAGCAACCAACAAAAACAAAGGAAGTAAGAAAAAATAAATTAAATTTTTCATTTTATGAAATTTAAAAGGTTTAAAAAAAATTAATTATTTACTGTAGTTTTTTCAAGTCCCGGAACAAATCGAACAGAAAAAGAAGGACAAAGCTGTTTATTAATAACGGCGTAATTTACTCCTAAAAAGGTTTTAGGAGTAATTAAATATCCTAATCCAATCCTAGCGTTTAGCGAGAAATCTTTTTCATCTGTCCCCTTTTGCAAAGCAATTCCAGGCATTAGATCAAGAAAAGTTTTAATACCTTCAAAATTTGCCTCAATACCTAAAACAGGACCAATGTTTTGCTTTCTTATATTCCATTGCTCAACTTCGACTTTTCGAGTAGAGCTGATTGTTGTACTTACACCACCAGCTGAAACTGTTTTGGTTTCAACAGAAGGAATATCCCATTTCTGAGGAGACACTTCATTATGGTAAAAAATACCATAGCGAAATACAAAATCTTTTTCTTTGGTTTTTAAAACAAGATCTACTAAATTATTAGCAATTTTGTCTTTTCTATTCCAAATAAAAAGACCTCCGGCTTCTGCTCGATTGTTTCCAAAACGCAAAGAACCGACTGGTCCTTTTGAAAACCCGGCTCCAATCTCAACTTCCCAAGGTAATACCCTTTTAATCAGAGTATCTTTTTTGAGATCTTTTTCAGAAGAATCCTCTAAAACCTTTGAAGATAAATCTTCACTGGGTTTAAGATCATTTTGATTTCCTTGATTTAAACCACCGCAACAGTAATTATTTATTACCGGTGCATTGGTTATATAAGGAAAAGGAATTTGTGGGGACGGCACCGTATAATACGGCTCATCTTTTTTTTCTTCTACAACCAAACTTCGTGATGAAACATCATTATTCCCTCTTGGAAACCTTTTTAATGTCCAAGAGTAAGTAAAATCATCAGATTGTTCTTTACAACAGCAATCCTTAGGTCTCCAGCCCTCGGAAATCAGTAACTCTAACGCATCAGCCTTGCCAGCTTTCAGTATTAGTTCTTTTTGATTCTCTTCTTGAATGGAATCCTTTTTACGAATCTCAATCAGAACTTCACCCATAGCCGCAGCTTTGAGCAAACTAAGATACTCTTCACGAGTAAGATCTAGTTTTTTTTCTTTTTCTCCACAGGAGATTAATAAAAAAGCAAAAATAATTACTAAAAAATAACTTAATTTTTTCATTTTCTATGAAATTTAAATGTTTAAAATAAAATTTTTTGTCAAAATGCCTAGAAAGGCAATACAAATATCACTATGAATAGTAGCATTATTTTGAGATAAAGTCAATATTGAAATATTAAAAAAGTATTACCAAATAATACTTAAAGAATTTTTATTATCTTACTTTGATCTCCACTTATTATAAAATCAGCGACTTTATTCTCTACTATTTCTTCTATAGCTCTATGTATTGGACGTGCTCCAAAATCTGGATCAAATCCAGCCGAAGCTATCTTGTCCACCAAAGCATCGGTAAGCTCCAAAGTAATCCCCTTGTCTTCAAATAATCGGGCTTGAAATTCTACCAATAATAATTGAGATACCTTGCGTACGCTTTCTTGATTAAGAGGTTTAAATAAAATCACACTACTAAAACGGTTTAAAAATTCAGGAGCGAAAAGATTAGCTTCTATTAGATTATCAATCAAAACTTTTTTATCTATATTTGGATTCTCAAGCAGACTTCTACTTCCGGCATTTGTAGTCGCGATGATTATCGCATTCTTAAAACTCGCCTCCCGCCCATTCTCACGAGTCAGACGTCCTTCGTCGAGAACTTGAAGCAAGAGCTGATGAATAGTCCGGTGAGCTTTTTCTAACTCATCAAAGAATACTAAAGACAAAGGCATCTCTTCTATAACAGAGGCCAGTCTATCAGAAAATACTGATACTGAATCAGGCATAGAAAATTCACTCATATCAAAACGAATCATCGAGTCTTTACGTCCAAAATAACTCTCAGCAAGTATCTTAGCAGTATAAGTCTTACCTACTCCCGTTGGTCCCAAGAACATAAAGCTACCTGCAGGCTTGGTAGGGTCGGCTATTCCAGTACGTAGACGTTTTAAGGCCTGAGCGACGTCTTCTACAGCTTCATCTTGACCTATTATCTTCTCACGCATTGTATTTTCAAGATTTACTAATACTTGTTTCTCATCTCCACCCAAATCCCCTATTTGCATATTGGTCTTGTCAGAAACTATTTGCCTAACATCAGCAATATTTATTCTTTTATTTAAAGAACGAAGCTCTTCTAATACGAGCAAAGACTTTAAGGGTTCGGGTTGATTGCCGATATAACGATCAGACAAGCGCACTATCTCATCCAATGCATCTTTATCTACTTGCATTCTCTTAATAGCAATATGATTATTTAATATTGAAATAGTTTCATCTAAACTCGCAGGCTCCATATCTATCTTTTCAAATTTAGAAAGAAATTCTGGATGAGCCTTTAAGACTCTATCGTAATTCCCAAAGTCCGTAGTCGCCACCACTCCTAAATGACGCTTGTCTAAATAAGGTAAAAGTTTTTCAAACACGCCTTCATAAACATCGATGTTTTCAATCGCTAAAATAATATTTCCTGCACTTGTAGCTTCATGCATAGCATGTTCGAAATCTTCGATAGAAATGTCCTCAGGTACAAAGTTCACTACTCTATGATGAGCAATCCCAGAAAAAGAAAGTCCAGATTTACCGAGGCGACCTAAATAAGAAACCACTAGACTCTTACCTACTCCTGTCTCTCCTACTAATAAGACGTTGCGTAAAGTATCTTTATCGAGAGCTCTCTCTATCATACGTAGAGACTTTTCTTTACCATAGAGTTTAATATTATCTATACTCACTAGATCATGACTATGTTTGTTCAAATAAAAAGTATAGCCATATGATAGTTCTGACCCAATACTGCCAAAGTCTCTTAAAGTTTCTCTACTTATTTTAATTGGAATAAAAAAGAATAATGGAAAAGTTAGTATCATTAAGATGGTAAAAACTAAACCTAGAGCTATCAAAACAATACGAAAGGCAAAACCTAAAAACCTAGAGAAAATAGCAAAAACAACAATTTCTAATATATCAAAATTCTTGCTAGGTTTATCGTTTTGAAAAGGACTAAAAAGAGTTTTCAACAAAAGCGGAACAGAAAAAAAGTTATAACTAAATATAACTAAATTCTTCCAAGATATAATACCAGGA
>CAYLQJ010000026.1:1737-5640 GCA_964385945.1 uncultured Candidatus Saccharibacteria bacterium | reverse complement strand
GCTTTATCAATAGCTTGATAAGCACCAGATAGCATTTTAACTGCTTCTGTTTTATCTTTTTTAACAGTTTTCTCTATTTTTTTGATAATCTCTTTCATAACCTTTTTTCTTCTATCATTAAAGGCTTTTTTGCGAAGAGATCCGCGGATTGCTTTTACAGCTGATTTTGTTATTGGCATAAATGTAATATAACAGAAAAGACTAAAAAAGGCAAACTAAAACATATTAAGAAAAATTAATAACAAAACTATACATACCCATACTACAAGTACCGGTAAATGGAACCCCAGCGACAGGCGTACCTATATCTATCACCTCTTCCCCGGTTTGAGGTAAAACTTTCTGATAGTTAATAGAACGAATAGTTAAAGCAGCGGAACAATCGAAGACCCCATTAGTCTTCACTATGAGCTTAGTAGGGATACCAGCTTCTGCCTGTGTGACTCTAGGAAAGTAACCTCCTCCAGCATTAATAGTGATATATTGAATACCATCAATAACTTCTACTTTTTGTTGATTTTGATATGTACTAGTATTTGGCTTGTTTGTTATAACTAAGGCTAGCCCTATCAACAACAACATAGCTACTATACTCAGGAAAATTTTGGAATTAAATTTCATATTTTTAGATTATATATTAAATAACGGATTAATAATACCCAAGGCGACGAGTCCACCCAAGAGCGCAAATAGACCTAACCCTATCACGACTACCCCAGCAGATTTAAAGAAAAGATTAGCGTATTTAGAATTAGCAAAAGAAGAAGAACCAAAAGACAACAATAGAAGTACCGGTAAAGTCCCTAAAGCAAAAGCAAACATTATCAAACTTCCATTTAGGAATGATCCGCTCGATAGAGCTACGACTTGCATCGATTGAGTAAAACCACAAGGCAAGAAAAAAGTACCAAAACCAACGAGCAGTGGAGTAAAAGTTTTGTGCTCTATTTTTCTAAAGAATTTAAATATTCCCGAAGGTAATACAATTTTATTCTTTTCAAATATTCCAACTAAATTCAATCCGAGGAATATCATAACCGTAGATGCTATTATTCCTAAAATAGCAGTCAGAGTAAAATTAATACCAATAATATTACCTACTAATCCTAGAGCTCCGCCCAATAAACCAAAACTCACCAATCTCCCTATATGAAACAAGATGAAAGTTTTCTTATCACTGACGTTATCTTGAGACATCTTGGCAGACAAAGACAAGACGAGCCCTCCGACAATAGCCAAACAAGAAGATACCGATGCAATGAGTCCAACAATGAAACTTGTAGTTGGTGTAGTCTTACCTCCAAAACCCAGATTTAGAATTCCAGATTTTTGAAGTAAAAAGAAAAGTATCAAGAAACCTAAACCTATAGGTATTGCTTGCCACAAGATATCATTATTTTGTTTTTCTACTTTAATATTCTCGACCGAAAGAATGTAGCCGTTAGTTTTTAACTTACTACCGAGCATTTCAACTAACTCTTCTTTACTTTTCGAACTATCAGTCTCGATATCTACCGTCGCATTTTTTAAATCAACTTTTACATTTTTAACTATCTCCTCTTCCCCTAAAACATCTTCGATTAATATCTTGCAAGATGCACAATGTGTCCCCGAAACATGAAATGTATATTTGTTCATAATTTTATTTTATAATTTTTTACTTTTAATTCTTAATGAATTACCAACGACAGATACCGAAGACATGGCCATAGCCATACCTGCAAAAATAGGATTGAGTAGCCATCCAGTAATTGGATAAAATAATCCGGCGGCTAAAGGTATACCTACAATATTAAAAATGAAAGCCCAGAAAAGATTTTGCTTAATACCGCGCATTGTCATTTTTGATAACTTTATAGCTTTTGCAATTTTAATAATATCCCCGCCGAGAAGCGTTATCCCCGCAGACTCTATCGCCACATCAGTCCCAGTCCCCATAGCGATACCTACGTCGGCTTGAGCCAAAGCTGGAGCATCATTAATACCATCTCCGACCATAACTACTACGTCATTACGTTTTTGTAATTCTTTAATTTTACCAGCCTTTTCTTTAGGTAATACTTCAGAGATGACCTCATCTATACCTAATTGTTTCGCAATGTATTTTGCATTTAGATTATTATCCCCGGTAAGCATAACCGTTCTGATGTTTAATTTATGTAATATTTTAATCAGCTCTACGGACTCAGGTTTTATAGTATCACTCAAGGCTATCAACCCTATTTGTTTTTTGTTGAGCTCAATAATGGTTACGGTTTTACCTTGTTGTTGCAAGTCTGTAATTTGAGTATTATTTAAATCCAAATCTGTTGGTTTATGTATATATACTGAGAAATTATCTACTTCACCCATAACCCCTACCCCTTCTAAAGCTTCAAATTTTTCTACTTTAGCTAAAGTAATATTTCCTTCTGTTGCTTTATTTACAATTGCTTGGGCTAGAGGATGTTCGGACAAATTTTCTACACTCGCCGCAATTCTTAAAATCTCAGTCTCCGAAAAGTCACCATCTAAACTAATCAAATCTGTAACCTCTGGTTTACCTTTTGTTAAGGTACCAGTTTTATCCATAACTACCACATTAGCTTTACTTAATTTTTCCAAAGACTCAGCATCTTTAATCAAGATACCATTTTCTGCACCCTTACCAACTCCGACGATAATAGCTGTGGGAGTAGCGAGACCCAGAGCACAAGGACAAGCGATAACCAATATTCCTACAAAGGACAATATCCCAAATGATAAAGCTTGAGAAAATCCTAAAAAGGAAGTACCTATCACTATCCACAAAATTAAAGTAACAAGAGAAATTATTAATACTACAGGCACAA
Source organism: uncultured Candidatus Saccharibacteria bacterium (assembly GCA_964385945.1). GTDB lineage: Bacteria > Patescibacteriota > Minisyncoccia > Phycocordibacterales > UBA9973 > UBA9973. The sequence continues at coordinate 2,809 of CAYLQJ010000026.1, read as the reverse complement.
AAATATTAGAAATTCTATCAGCCAAACTTTGAATCGGTGCTCTGGACCCTTCTGCCTGCTCTACCATTTTTATAATTTGTGATAAGAAAGTATCTTTACCTATTTTATTGGTTTTAAATTTAAAACTACCTTGAATATTTATAGTGGCTCCAAAAACCATATTCCCAATCTTTTTATCTACAGGGATAGACTCACCAGTAATCATGGATTCGTCCACTGAAGACTGCCCTTCTATTATCTCTCCATCAACAGGAATCTTTTCTCCAGGCCTTACCATAATAGTATCTCCTATTTGTACTTCGTTAATAGGGATTTCTATCTCCACACCATCTTTTATGACACGGGCAGTTTTAGCTTGTAGATTTAATAATTTTTCAATAGCTTCTCCAGTTCGCATTTTGGATCTCATCTCGAGATATTTCCCGAAGATAACAAAACCAATAACTACAATAGTCACATCAAAATATGTAGCCTCACTAAAATTAAATGATTGTCTCATTTCCGGCAATAACACCACGAAGGCACTATATATATAGGCTACAGAAGTTCCAATACCTATCAAGGTATCCATATTTGCCACACGATATTTTATAAATCTTAATACGCCTTTTAGGAAAGATTGCCCCACCCAAAAAAGAGAGATTGTAGCTAATATCATGGATATCACACTATATAAACTCATCGGAATAGGAAAATTGGGCACAGAAACAAATAACTCTGCACCTATTTCCCACATCATCAAAAAGAACACCAATAAGGAAATAGGTAAAGCAAAATGCATCTTTTTTTGAATTTCTAGTAATTCTTTATTCTTTTCATTTTTAGAATTATTAGCCTCCATAGATAAATCTTGATCTTGAGTCTGAGATACCTCATCAATAAAATCATAGCCGAGTTTATTTATCTCATGATTCATACTTGAAACAGAAATCTTTGTAGGATCAAATACTAACTCCGCTTTTTCGGTAGCGTAATTCACATTAACAGAATCAACTCCCTCTAATTTAGAAACTTTTTTAGTAATGATTGCGGAACAACTAGCGCAATGCATTCCTTTAACTTTTAATGTTTT
>CAYLQJ010000026.1:0-1637 GCA_964385945.1 uncultured Candidatus Saccharibacteria bacterium | reverse complement strand
TAGTAATGATTGCGGAACAACTAGCGCAATGCATTCCTTTAACTTTTAATGTTTTGTTTGTCATATTTTTAAAAATTAAATATTATACCAATCCTTTCTCCAGTTCTTAAAAACCTCTAAAGTATCTTTAAGAAAAGTTTCGACCGCGTCAGCATTATTCAAAACTTCCAATCTACTAGATTTGGTTTTTATATCTTTTGTCATTAGTAAACCCATATCATGATGAGCAATCAATGCATTCAAAAAACGTAAATCATAATTATCATCATACGCACCGAGATTTGGAACTACAGGGTCTTTTACTTTACGAGTATCTTTATACCAGTCTTTTTTCCACGCATATAATTCATCAATCGCGCCAGGCTCATTAGTTAATATTTTTTCGGCTAATTCTTTTATTTCGGGACGTTCTGAATAATTTTGAGCTTGCTCTGCTAAAAGCATAGCTCCCCTATGATGAGAAATCATGGCATTTAAATATCTTAAATCTACAGTTCTATCGGCTCTACCGAAATCCATATCGGATTTATCATACATATTTACTTTATATTCTGGATTTGTAAAAGAACCTAATAAGACTCCCAATACACCTGAAATAATTATTAATGCTATAGCTAAAGTTGTAGATATTTTTGACATATATTTTATTTTTTCTTTAATTGATAAACTTTTAATATTTCATTGGTGGCCTTGTCGGTCTCACCTCTTTTAATTTGATTAACAACACAGTGACCCAAATGTTCTTTCAATAACACGTCTTCAACTCCCGAGAGAGCTTGCTTGATAGCTGACGTTTGAGTGATAACATCAATACAATAAGTATCATTCGCTATGAGATTCTCTAAACCCCTAACCTGCCCTTGTATTATTTTAAGTCTTTTTATTAACTTTTGTTTATCTGTTTTCATGAACTAAGTATATACCCCCCGGGGGTATATGTCAAACCTCTTTGTTTGGGTATAACTATATAATTTGGTAAACTATAAACATGATAGCTAGCATCACTGGTAAAATAACCCTAATAAAAGATAAATTTATAGTCATAGAGACCAACGGTTTAGGCTACAAAGTTCACGTCTCCCCCGATATTATCGACCGACATACAAAAAATACTAATACCGAAATCTCTCTTTTTGTTTATTCTCATATCCGCGAAGATGCTTTTGATCTTTATGGATTCCTAGAATACTCAGACTTAGAATTCTTTGAAATGCTTATCAGCGTATCGGGTATCGGACCGAAAGGGGCACTCGTTATATTGGCAGTAGCTAGTACTAGTACTCTTAAAAAAGCTATCAAGCAAAATGACCTCGGTTATCTGACGAAGATATCCGGTATCGGTAAAAAGACTGCAGAGAAAATGATATTAGAACTCCGAGACAAAGTAGGAATAGCAGAAGAAAATGACAGTAGTCTCCAAAACGAACTAGACGTACTCGAAGCCTTGAAGGCGCTCGGTTATTCTCAATACCAAGTACGTGAAACTTTGAAACAAATGGATGGAACCTTGGACACAAATACAAAAATCCGAGAAGCGTTAAAAATATTAGGTAAAATGTAATATGCCAGAATTACCAGAAGTAGAAAATCTAAGACTAGGATTAGAAAGCAAAATCCTCGGACAGAAAATATTAAAA
>CAYLQJ010000025.1:0-5948 GCA_964385945.1 uncultured Candidatus Saccharibacteria bacterium | reverse complement strand
ATTAATGAACCTATGACTAAAATAGATACTAAGATTGTTTTAGATTGTTTTATTATTTGATTCATTATTTATTCACTCTTCATTTCTAATTTATTTAGAATAGTGAGAGGTAAGGGTTCTTTTTATTATTTGTTATATAAACAAAGTAATTATATTAGCGTCGCACAATATATCTTTTGGTGAGTTCATATATGTTAATATATAGAATACTCAAGCTTTGTAAGTATTTTTACCAAGTACTGTAAAGTAAGCTTCTAAACCATTCAAAAGTTCCTGTAAATGTAATCCCCATATATCTCATTAATAATAAAGCGACTACAATAACAATAATTATATAAATAAAACCACTTTCTTGATTTTTTAAATTTTTCATAATCTATATTATAACACATTTTAGACTCTAAATTAAGTCTTAATATTTTGGTAAATAATACATTGGGTCCAAATATGCATTTACAGGTGCAAATGGCTGAGTTAAAGTCTTGCCTGGGCATGCTCTACTATCTTTAGTTTCGACTCTGACGGCATTCTTTACATAAACTGTGACGTGAAGATGCGGACCTGTAGTATGTCCAGTATTACCACTATAGCCGACGATTTCTCCGCGGGAGACTTTCTGACCTACAGTTGCTTTGATCAAAGACATATGACCGTATGCACTAGAGAGTCCATTATTGTAATCAATTAAAATCCATTTACCAAAAGATGCGCCAGCACAAGTAGTATCCGTATCTCCTATACTCTTAACGACTCCTTCAGCCATAGCAAAAACCGGCGTACCTACAGAGGCTCTAAAATCCGTCCCAGAGTGACTCCCTGAGGCATACAGCCTCTTGGAAGCCGAAGTTTTACCGAATTGTTGAGTTACGAATACTTTCTCAAGTGGCCAAGACAATACATTAGCTCCAGGTAAAGAATTTGGATCCAAGATAAATTTCAATTGAGATTCATAATCACGCAATTCTTTTTCGAGTGCATCACGCAGAGCTTTCTTATCTTTTAATAATTTTTGATAGTTAGCTTCATTATTTTTTGTTTTACTTAATAGAGTTTCTTTTTCTTTTTTAGTTTGTTCAACTATTTTTTTCTCATCTGCTAATTCATTTTTAAGTGCCACTAATTCATCTTTAGCTTTTTGAGTGGCATTTTGAGTGACTTCCAATTCCCCCTTTATTTGTTTTAATTCTACGACTTTCTCTCGAATCTTTTCCCTCACCAGTAGCATACTATCGATATCGTTCCAAATAGCCGTAATATCTTCACCATTAAGTATCAAAGTGAGTAAATTCTGCTGTTCAGCCTCATTTATACGCTTAAAATTCAGTTTTATAGCTTTAATATCTAAGGATATGGCATCTTCTTTAGTACCTATCTCACTAGACAAGCTTTGAATCTTTAGGTTGGTTTTGTCTATTTTACTTTCAGTTAAAGTGATATTAAGTATCAACTTTTTACGATTAATTTCTATTTCTTTTAATGTATTTGCAAGCGTGGTTTTCTGCTTACCTATAGTATTTAATTCATCCTGATACTTTTTGATCTCTTGTTCGAGATTTACAATATCAGAATTTTTATTATTAATTTGGTTTTCTAATTCTTCTTTACTTTGTCCAAAAGATAAATATGGAATAAAAAAAATAATTATTACAAAAAAAATAATTATAGAAATATAAAATGTATTCTTTTTAGTTAATAGCATTTTTTAATCTTTTTAGAGTTTCATTTTTACCTAATATTGAAGCAATGATAAATGGGTCTGGAGACTTCGAAAGTCCAGATAAGGCATAGCGAATAGGATGCAGTAATGCTCCCCTATTTTCTAAACTGTCAGCTATTGACATAAGTGAGTTTTTAATGTTTTCTATATTGAAATCTTTTTCTTCTATTTGCTCTAGAGACTTTATCGCTAAATCTATATTTGAAAATATTTTCTCTTTTGGTATATCTTTGTAGATCAAATTCTCTTTACTATATTCACCTAAGGCAAAAAAGAAGTCCAACTCCCCTGCCTCTACCATTGTCGTCACGTCACTCCATTTAGAAATTCTATCAAAAATAATAGGGACGAGTTTTGGATTACGTTTATCTTCCGGTAACCATTCTAAAATATTTTTCTCAATTTCTTCGTGGGGTAAAAGTTTCATATGCTCTTTATTCATCCAATCAAGTTTAGATATATTTACTTGAGCTCCTGAAACCTGAATTCTATCTAAACTGAAGGAATCGATTAATTCATCTTTAGTAAAGATATCCTTTTCTGTACCAGAATTCCAACCAAGCATAACAAGAAAATTCATCATGGCTTGTGGTAAATATCCTTCTGCTTTGTAATCCAAAATATCTTTTGCTCCATCTCTTTTGCCAAGCTTTTTATTACCTCCATCAGCAAGTATTGGAGGTAAGGTAGCTATCACAGGTGGAGTGAGTTCTAAAGCTTCATATAGAGATAAGAATTTTGGGGTTGAAGAGATAAATTCACTAGCTCTCATAATATGAGTAACTCCCATTTCTAGATCATCTATAATGTGAGCAAAGTTATAAGTAGGATATCCATCGCTTTTTATTAAAATAAAATCATCTAGCGCTTCCGGGCCAGCAGAAAGTTCTCCATATACGGCATCATCCCATTTATAGCTTTTAATCTCGGGTGTTTTAAAACGTAATGCTTTGGTACCATCCCATATTCCAAAATTCTCAGGTCTATGTTCTCTGTATAAAAATGGTTTTTTATTTTCTTCGGCTTGCTTTCGGAAATTCTCTAATTCTTCTGCTGTATATGGATCAGGATAAGCTAAGCCATTTTTAATTAAAATTTGAGCATATTTATTGTATGATTCCAATCTTTTGGATTGTAAATATGGCGCATTTTTTCCTCCAATATCTGGACCTTCATCCCAAGACATACCTAACCATTTTAAAGATTCTATAATATGTTCCATTGAACCTTCTACTTCTCTTTTCTTGTCAGTGTCCTCAATTCTTAATATAAAAGTACCATTATGCTTCCTAGCAAAAAGCCAAGCATATAATGCAGTTCTAACACCTCCAATATGCATAAACCCCGTAGGACTCGGAGCAAAGCGAGTTACAATCTTTTTATTTTGCATTATTTTTTGCATAATGCTATTTTAACATTTATTTCTCGTGAGATAAAGCTATATCTATTATTTCCCTAGCAATAGTATTTGAAGCATCGGGTTTGTAGAAATTTAATGCATTTTTAGACATATGTAACCAAATTTGTTTATCACCTACTATTCTATCGATTTCAGAATTTAAAATATTTGCAGTCATATTCATTTCTTCTACAACCACACAAGCCCCTACTCGAGCATAAGCAAAAGCGTTCTTTTTAGAATGATCTGCGTTCGAAACAGTGAAAGGAACCAAGATAGATGGAATTCCCCAAGAAGCTATTTCAAAAATTGTAGATCCGGCCCGAGAGACTATCAAGGTCGCCGCTCCAGAAGCATTCTTCATTTCTAATGGATTCAAAAAAGCTTTAGCTATGTATTTTGCTTTGTCTCTACTCTCAGCTAAGACTACATCAGCTCGAGCTTTGACATTTTTGAAATTATTCACACCAGTTTGATGAATAATTTGATATTTTTTTACTAATTCCGGTAAAGCATCTATGATAACATTGTTTATCAATTCTGCTCCTTGAGAACCTCCTAAGACTAGGAGTACGGGTAAATCAGATTCCAGTTTCCAGAAATTTAAAGAAGCTTCTTTCTCTTGTTTTTTCTCTATCTCTACTCGTACAGGCTGACCGGTATATATTGTTCTATCTTTCGGAAAATAACTCGAAGCGTCTTTGAAAGATATAGCGATACGTCTTGCGAATTTAGAAGCAAAAACGTTAACTCTACCAGGAGCAGCGTCGGATTCGTGTATCACTACAGGTATTCTTAATATTTTAGCCGCGAATACTACAGGAAAAGCCGCATAACCTCCTTTACTAAAAATAACGTCTGGGTATATTAAAAATATTTTATAGATAGATCCAAGTATGCCAAAAAAAGTTTTAAATAAATCAAAGAAATTTCTAAAAGAAAAATAAGTTCTCAATTTGCCTGCATTAATTTTCTCAAAATTTAAACTATTTTCAAATAAAGCTTGATTATCATAAGGCACATCAGAAATATAATAAAGCTTCGTCCCTACGATATTTTCTTTACTTATTATTTGATTTACTTTTTGAGCTACTGCAATAATAGGATAAAAATGCCCACCTGTTCCTCCTCCTGTAAAAACTATTTTCATAAAATTAAATTGTTGTTTTTGTTTTTGAAATTTGTAAAATTAAACCTATCGCAGCCAAATAAATCATTAAAGAAGTTCCTCCATGACTCATGAATACGAGAGGCACGCCAGTCAACGGGAAGACTCCTATGACGGAGGCAATATGCAAAAATGACTGTGCTATCATAAGTATAACAATTCCAGAGACTAAAAGTCTACCAAACATATCGGGCGCATTATTTGCAATATTAAACCCTCTCAAAGCCCAAAGCATATATAAAAATATAGTGATAATAGCACCTACGAAACCGAGTTCTTCTCCTAATACTGCAAAAATAGAATCCCCTTGTGGCTCAGGAAGATAAGTAAATTTTTGAATACTTTGCCCATACCCTCGTCCAAAGACACCTCCAGATCCGAGTGCTATTAAAGATTGTTGGATTTGATACGAAGAACCTTGAGAATCTTGGCCTGGGTTGATAAAAGTTTGAACTCTTTCTTGCAAATATGGAGTAAAAAATACTAAGGCTGAGAGTAAAAGACCAACAGCTAATCCAGAGCCAAGAATATATTTCATAGGAACGCCTCCAATAAAAAGCATAGATATACCTGTTACGGATATCAGGATAAAACTTTTTGTATCTGGTTGATTAAGTAGTATCAAAGCTATTAATGAAAGCATTATAGTTAAAGGTAACATTCCAAATCTAAAATCCGAAACTTTATGTTTAGCCCAAGAAAGCCAAGCTGCAAAATAGATAATGAAACCAAATTTTAAAATCTCAGCCGGCTGAAAAGAAATCGGCCCAACTTCAAGCCACCTCAAAGCTCCTCCATGGGAAAATCCAAAACCTGGAATATATACCGAAGCTGTGAGCAGTATAGAACCTAGGAAAATATAAAAAGCGTATTTTTTCCAAATCTTATAATCTATCTTTGAAGCTAAATACATACCCAAGAATCCTATTCCTAAACCTAGGACTAATTGCTTAACTAAAACGCTATAAAATAATTTAGAGCTCTTAGCTAATACCCCCAAAGATGCAGAGGTAAACATAGCTACACCTAAAAATACCAACATCAAAGTCAATGTAAGAAAAAAACGATCAATTTTTCTAGTTTCTTTTTTAGGCATTAAATATTTATCTACTAATAACAAATAAAATTATTCCTATAACTGAAAAAACAACTGACAAAATCCAAAAACGCATTGTGACTTTATATGAGGGCCAACCAAGGGCTTCAAAATGATGATGTATTGGAGCTACTTTGAATATTCTTTTACCATTGCGGAATTTCTTTGACAAAGTTTGAATAATCACAGAGGCGGATGTTATAACCAAAGCAATAGCAACTACGGGCAAAATAAAAACACTATCAGTCAAAAAAGCTAAAGTAGCGAGCGTTATAGTCAGAGCCATAACTCCAGTCTCTCCCATATAAAACCGCGCCGGCGGAATATTGAACCACAAAAACGCCAAGATACTACCGGTGATTACTGCGGAAAAAGCAGCGAGATCTATTTGATTATTAAGAAAAGCAATAGTGGTATAAGCTGCGAAAATAGAAGCGAATACTCCTCCCGCCAACCCATCAATACCATCGATCACTCCGCCCGAGAAAGTCGCTAGAGAAACAAGTATGAAAAAAGGAATAATTAAAATTCCTAAATACCAATCTCCCATAAATGGAATATGAACGGA
>CAYLQJ010000024.1:0-6116 GCA_964385945.1 uncultured Candidatus Saccharibacteria bacterium | reverse complement strand
GGATGCATATATCGACGCTCTCGATATCTTAGAAATACATAAAAAAGAAAATCCTACACTATATGCGAATTTTCACTTCTTTGTAGGAGATTTAGAAATTGCTAAAAGGATTATAGAAAATAATTGGACAGTGTCTTATGATGGTCCTATTACTTTCTCACATGACTATGATGAGGTTATTAAGTTTTTACCAATTCAAAATATCATGGCGGAGACTGATGCTCCTTTTGCGGCCCCTGTGCCACACAGAGGTAAGACCTGTGAACCTTTTATGGTTATTGAAGTTATAAAGAAAATAGCCGAAATAAAAGGATTGGATTTAGAAACTGCTACAATTCAAATTCGCGAAAATGCGAAAAGAATATTTAAGATTTAATTATTCAAAATGAAATTCTCCAGCTTTCTCTTTAACTTTTTGTTTTAAAAGGGGATAGTTACTGAGTTCTGGATCTTTGGATATCATTTGGACTGCTTCTTCGCGAGCAAAGGTAACCATTTTGATATTTTTAATAGCTTCCATGCCAAGGTCGGTAATACCCCATTGTTTTCCTCCGCCGAGTTCTCCCGCTCCGCGTAGAGTCAGGTCTAGCTCGGCAAGTTCAAAACCATTCTTGGCGGTTTTGAGAGCATTTAATCTATCGACTGTCTTTTTACTTTTAGCGTCGGCGAATACATAACAATAAGCTTGATCATTAGAACGAATAACTCTACCACGAAGTTGATGTAACTGAGCTAGTCCGAATCTCTCGGCTCCTTCTATGATGATAATGGTAGCGTTCGGTACATTCACTCCGACTTCTATCACCGAAGTAGCGACTAAAATATCTAATTTTTTATCTTTAAAATCTTGCATCACTTTCTCCTTTTTTTGTTTAGTCATTTTGGAATGTAAGACTCCTATCTCGTATTTTTGGAAGACTTCTTTTTTAAGTCTTTTAGCTTCAGCTTCAGCACTTTTCACGTTTAGAGCCATCTCCATATCAGGATCTGGTTCGTTAATGCGAGGGCAAATCACATAGAGTTGTTTCCCATTTTCTAATTCTTTATGAATTTTTTTGTAAGTTTCTTCTCTTTTTGGAGGTGTGATAATATCCGTGATGATAGGTTTTCTACCCATAGGCATTTCTTCTAAAAGAGATAGGTCTAAATCTCCATAAATAGTCAGAGCCAAAGTACGGGGGATAGGCGTCGCCGTCATAGATAATAAGTGAGGATAGATCGCGTCTTTGCGAGCGAGTTCTCTTCTTTGTCTGGTACCGAAACGATGTTGTTCGTCTATTATCACTAAAGCTAGATTTTGGAATTTTACGGATTTTTGAATTAGGGCATGAGTACCGATAAGGATAGGTATCTCACCGTTCGCTACCCATTTCAAAAGTTGAGCCCGAGAAATATCAGTCCAAGTGTTCGGATTGGTTTTTGAAGGATATTTCCTGCAACCCGAACCGGTAATAAGTCCGATATTAATATGGGAACCAATAACTTCCGGATTAAAATATTTTATAAAAGATTCAAAATGTTGTGTGGCAAGTATTTCTGTTGGAGCCATGTAGGCAACTGCTAGATTGCCAAAGTTCTGGACTTTACCTTTAGCGTCGCTTGGTCTTTGCATGATAGTCGCATAAGCGCTCGCGGCGGCCACGAGAGTTTTGCCTGAGCCGACGTCACCCTCGAGCAGTCTCGACATAGGATAAGTTTTTCTCATATCTTCTAAAAGTGTATTAATAGAATTTATTTGGGAATTAGTCGGACTGAAAGGGAAGCTACTTAAGAATTTATTTATTTGTTCTTTGGGTGTATTTATTTGAAAAGATTTATTTTTCCTGTATTCGAGTTTGTCATGTTGGCGCTCTAATTGAATACAAAAGACTTCTTCGAAAGCGAATCTCTTGCGTGCGGCACTTGCATCCGTCTCATTCTTGGGCCGATGAATCCATATCAAAGCTGTAGCAAGAGAGGGGAGATTGTATTTTTTTAAAATATCTTCTGGGATATAATCTTGTAGATTTTCTAAACTTTTTTCTTTTAAAATCTTTTCTATAGCATGATAAAACCATTTCGAAGTAATACCTCGACTCTCTTGATAAATAGGATAAGAGAATCCAGAAGTATCTTCTTTATTTTGACTTGTATTAAATAAACTATCGTGAGAGTCTATGGGCATATTGGGAGTTTTCTCGAATTCAGGATTAGCTAGATAGATACCACTTTTGCTACCCGTGACTTTACCTGTAATTTTAACGTTCTCACCATCTTTTATCATTTTGGTGAGATAGGCCTGATGAAACCAGATAATTTTAATCTTACCTGTTAAGTCCTCGACTGTACCTTCACCCATAGGAATCTTGGAATGGTATCCTTTTTTGGTTTTTAGGTTGGATATCCTGCCGTATACTGTAGCTGTCTCACCCTCGACTAATTCTATGATTCTTTTGACTTCACTAATATTGCTGTAACGTACAGGGAAGTGAAACAATAAATCCGATACAGAAAAAATATTTAAGCGTTTTAATGCTTTTTTCTGGTTTTCGTCTAAACGAAACTTTATTTCGAGTTTGTCGGAGAGATACATTTTATCCGATTAATGATTTGATTTTGGTTACAAGCTCATCTAGGGTGAAATTTGATTTAATCATAAAATCACTAATACCTAATTTGTTGGCAGCCGAGATATCTTTTTCTTCGGCTAGGTTAGAGAAGACTATAACAGGGGACATAGACACTTTCGCATTTTCACGAATCATTTTTAAAATAGTAAAACCATCCACGTCAGGTAATAATAAGTCTAAAAGAATGATATCTATTTTTGGAGTTACTTCTATTTGTTTGAAAGCTTCAGCACTATTGGATGCAGTTAAAACATTATAACCTTCTTTGGTTAGTTTCTTGGCTTCGAGGCCTTGTAGAAAATCATCGTCTTCTATTATTAATACCGTTTTTGTCATTTTGTTGTTTTGTTTATGTTATTAAAGTTGTTATTTTTTCGACAAGTTCATCTAAGGTAAAATTTGATTTTATTAAAAACTGATTCACTCCTAAAGCATTGGCTCTCTTGATATCTTTATCTTCATAAATATTAGAGAAGATAATAACGGGGACTTTACCGTAAACTGGATGCTCTCTGATCATTTGCAGTATAGCAAAACCATCAACATCAGGTAACAATAAATCAAGCAAGATTAAATCAACTAGATTTTTTTCGTTATTTAATATTTCAAAAGCAGCAATGCTATTTATTGCAGTTAAAACATTATAACCAACGGTAGCCATTTTCTTGGCTTCCATTCCTAGAAGAAAATCATCATCCTCTATTATTAATATCGTCTTGGCCATATGTTTTATTATACTCCAATTAGATTTGGGTTGTCCATTGTTTTTAGGCCTATTCCTTAAAAAGGGGAATAGTAAAGAAGAAAGTAGTGCCTTCGCCAGTATTACTCTCAAACCATATAGTTCCTTGGCTTTTTTCTATTATTCTTTTGACTGTATAAAGACCGATACCTGTACCAGCTATCTCTCTCTTTTCAGCTTCAGGGTCTCTGTAGAATTTCTCGAATATTTTATGCTTGCCCTTGTCCGAAATACCTGTCCCGGTATCTTTGATCGATACTTGCATCATTTGATCTTTTTCTTTGATAGTGATAAATATTTTGCCGTGAGGGTCACTGTATTTTATTGAGTTTTCAATTAAGTTCTGGAGAACGACACGCATTTTTTCTTTGTCGGCTTTAACTTCATTCAATCTATTGTCCTGTTTTAGTATGATAACTTCTATCCCTTTGGCATGAGCCTCACCAGAGAAGTCGAATATGGTTGCATCAATGATTTCTATCAAGTTTACTTTTTCAAACAAGTAGTCTTTTTCTAATATATCTTCAGTGCGGTTGGTTAAAAGTAATTCATTTAGATTGGCTATAGATCTGTCATTACTTTCAGAAGCTTTGATTAATAGGTTCTCTTGTTCATCGGTAAGTTTACCTAAATCTCCATCCAGAAACATTTTGATAATCCATTTCATCCCTGATAAAGAAGTCTTGACTTGGTGAGATATTATAGAAACCATGTCTGTTTTTACAGACATTGAATGTTTCAACTTTTCATTTTCTTTTTTTAAGTCATCAATTTCCATGAGCCTATTATAACAATAAAGCCTAATTAAAGAAAAGGTGTAAGTATTTTAAAATAGATTAAATCTATTTTAAATGTTAAAATTTATTTATGGAAATATACTATAGTTATCTTTTTGTAAATGTGAACTGGTTAGATTTTTTAGGATTATTCTTATTAATAGCTGGATTTATAGTAGGGTTGGGGTCAGTATTGGTTATCGATATTCATGGTTTTTTAGGACGCAAGTCTTCCTATTGGACGGTAGCTACTGCTCGTACTCATAAAGTCACGAAACCTTTGATCTGGGTTGGTACTTTTTTAGCTATCTTAGGAGGAATTATTTTTTATCGTGAGCAACCTTTCTCTGGTATTCCATATTTGCATACTGTCTTTGCTTTTATCTTAATATTGAATGGTTTATTTTTGACTTTTGTAGTCAGTCCGTTTTTATTGGAAAAAGAAAAAGAAGGTAAAGATGGGGAACTCTTACCTCAATCCTTACAAAATAAAATTATTTTAAGTTTTATAATTTCAGCTTTATTTTGGTGGAGTAGTTTATTTTTATTGGTTATTTATATTTTAACTTCTTAATATATACAGCCTTCTTTCTTTAAAATTCATTATTCTTTATAATATATGTATGAAAAAAAATGTATCTATCTTGTTAGCTATTGGTATCGTCGTGGTGGCTGTATTGTTTTCTGTTTTTAGAGTTAATAGTTCTATTAATAAAAATCAAAATGAAGAATTATTAACCCAAGCTAAACAAGCTTCTCTGTTTATTTCTGGAGAAGATATCTTGTCTTTGTCTAAAAACTCCGAAGATTTAACTAATGATAACTATAAAAATATTTTAAATAAATTAACTTCTTTTCGGGAAGCAAATGATCAAATTCGTTTCTTGTATATCTTAGGTTACGATGACGCTATCGGTAAACAGTTTTTCTTTTTAGATACCGAGCCAACAACTTCTAAGGATTATTCAGCTCCAGGTTCTATATTTGAAGACACAAGACAGATAGATATAGAAAATTATAAGAAAGGAGAAAGTTACGTCGAAGGGCCTTATGTTGATAGTTTTGGAGAATGGTATTCGGCTTATGAACCTATATTTGGTAAAGATGGAAAGATCGTAGCACTACTCGGTATAGACGTTTCTTCAGAAATTTGGAAAAACCAATCTGTCTTCGCGACAAGTATTATTATCGTTGTTGGTTTTTTGATTCTAGGTTTTGTTTTATTTTTCTTACTATCAATTTACAAAAAACAATCTTCTATAGAATCTCTCGAAAAAGAAACATATTTCCTGTCTAATAAAGAAAAAAAGTTTAAAGATCTTCAGAGATTAGTAAAGGTAGGGGAGTTCAATATGTACCTCTTCGAGAAATTCATAAACTTAGATGAATACCTGACTTCGGTTTTGAAGGTTAAAGATAATCCTAAAATTTCTTTTGAAGATTTTTCAGAGATTATGCTACCGTCCGATCTTGTTAAATTTTCAGAGTTGATTAAAAAAATAAATCAGAATGAAATTAATGAATTTGATATAACTATAAGCTTGCTTAATAAAGAAGGTCAATACTTTAAATATGATTTTGTGGGTAAAGTTAAAGACCCGAATTCTAATCGTAGAGTCGCCACTGGTGTTTTAAAAAATATTGAAAATTAAAAACATTTAAAAAATACTCTTTTGAAAGAGTATTTTTTGTTGGCGGTGTGTATTGGACGAAGTTCGAATGTATTACGGGCAAAATCCGCAGGATTTTGACGACTAATCGCACGCGCGGAGCGCGTAGTGGCTCTAAACCTCTCCGTACGCTCCGATTGCGTGGGAAAGCGATACAATGCGCCTCGGACACGCTCGCGGACTCGCGTGTGCAAAAACCAAAAAATTTCCTTGCATTTTTCTCGCGTCTCCTCCCCCCACCCCTCCACCGCGAAGCGGAAAAAGAAATGGAAAGGAAATTTTTGGTTTTGCTTCGCCGTTTCAGTCTCCGAAAAGAGCA
>CAYLQJ010000023.1:0-6907 GCA_964385945.1 uncultured Candidatus Saccharibacteria bacterium | reverse complement strand
GAGACACTGATAACTTTGGAGACAATCGTTCTTCTATCAGTATTCAAATGCCACTCCGTGAACTTATGCGTAATTTCTTTGATGAACTAAAGAGTGTGTCTTCGGGTTTCGCTTCTATCTCTTATGAAATAGGTGAAATGCGTAAAGCAGACGTGACTAGACTAGATATACTTATCGCCGATGAAGTCGTTCCCGCTTTCTCTAGAGTCGTCTCTAAAAGAAGAGTAGAAGAAGAAGCAGATAAAGCAGTGGAGAAATTGCATAATATTTTACCTCGTCAAATGTTCGTAACCAAAATCCAAGGCAAGGCTTTAAATCGTATTATTGCCTCTCGTACTATTCAGGCTTTTAGAAAAGACGTGACTGGATATCTATACGGTGGAGATATTACTCGTAAAAAGAAACTTTTGGAGAAACAAAAGAAAGGAAAGAAGAAGATGAAAGAAAGAGGTAGAGTAAATATCTCTCAAGATGTATTCTTGAAAATGATGAAAAGTGGTGATTAAATCTGATTTAAATCTCTTTAATTAGTAAAGATAGGAGAGTAAAGCAAAATCATACTTATGATAACAAGTAAGGATATAACGCTCCAGATAATTTGTATTTTCTTTTGATGTTTTTTGTTGAAAAGCATATAATGATATTATCATTATTATGGGAAATTTTCAAGGTCAAAAAAATAAGAGAAAGTTTTGGCATACTTGGCCTATATTGCTGATACTTTTTCTTTTCTTAGTATTTTTTATCTATGGGGTGGTGACTTTGTTTGGTAAAATGATGGAAACTTCTAAGAATAAAAAGATAGCTGAAGAAAAATTAGAAAACTTGGAACGAAGAAAAGAAAAGCTCTTAGTAGACATAGAAGAGTTGAGTAATGATAAAGGGAAAGAGCGTATTTTTAGAGAAAACTATGGTTTTGCGCGGGAAGGCGAAGGAGTCGTCGTTATTGTAGACGAGAAATTGAACGATACTGAAGAAATTGAGCCTAAAAACAAAGGTTTTTTCAACAAAATTAAGAGTTTTTTAAGTTTGTAAATATGATATAATAAGATTATGAAAATAACATTTTTTGAGGTTTCCGTTCCAAAACAAGAAGAGTACCGCAAGATTTTTAATAATTTAGATTTATTATTTTGTGAAGAAAAGTTAACAAAAGAAAATATATCTTTAGCTTCGAACTCTGAAATACTTTGTGTTTTTGTTAATTCTATTTTAGACAAAGAAACTATCGATTTATTGCCTAATTTAAAATTCATCGTTACGGGTTCTACTGGTTATGATCATATTGATGTACCATATTGCCATACTAAAAATATAGGAGTGGCGAATGTGCCAGCTTATGGTTCGAGCACTGTCGCCGAATTTACTTTTGCTTTACTTATAAACCTTTCTAGGAAGGTGTATTTAGCTAATAATAAATTACGCATAGATGGCAAATTCAGTACGGAGAACTTCGAAGGGTTTGATCTTGAAGGTAAAACTTTAGGTGTTATCGGAACTGGTAAAATAGGTAAGAACGTTATTCGTATCGCTAAAGGCTTTAATATGAATGTAGTGGCTTATGATCTTTATCCTGATAATCAATTTGCTACTGATAATAATTTTACTTATAAAACATTAGATGAGGTGTTGAGTCTTTCAGATATTATTACCTTACATGCTCCATATACGAAAGAGAATCATCATATGATAAATAAAGAAAACATTTTGAAAATAAAGCATGGGGCTTATTTAATCAACACTGCTCGTGGAGAATTGCTTGATACTGAAGCTTTAATGATTGCTCTAAAAGAAGGTATTATCGCTGGAGCTGGGCTTGATGTTTTGGAAGGAGAAAGAGGACTTAAAAATCAAAATGATATGTTGATTTCAGAAAATGACGTAGCAAATTATAAAATGCTTTTAGAAGATAGAGCTTTAATTGATATGGATAACGTTATAGTCACTCCTCATATTGCTTTCTCTACAAAAGAGTCTGAAAAAAGAATAGTTGATACTGTGGTCGCAAATATTAATGGCTTTGTAACAGGTAACCCTGTAAATTTAGTAAAATAATATGCAAAATAAATGGATAAAAAATTATACTGATATTGCGGTAAATAAAAATAGAGAAATAGTATTAGATATCATAAGTAGTGGGCTCGATTCGATAAATACCAAAACCATTATTTTAGATTCTTTAAAATTAAAGGATGATGTTTTGTCTATTCAAGGTCAAGATTTTAAACTAGCAGACTTTGAGAAAATTAAAGTGATTGGTTTTGGTAAAGCTTCTTGTGATGCGGCGCAGGCTTTAGAACAAGTTCTGGGAGCAAAAATAAATGAAGGTGCGGTGATAGGATTGAATACTACGACTTGTAGTTTTATTCAAAGTTTTGAAGGTAGTCATCCTCGACCTTCCCATTTAAATATTATTCCAGGTAAAACCATCTACGATATCGCTAATGATTCCACAGAAAAAGATTTAGTCATTGTTGTTGTCTCCGGTGGAGGTTCAGCTTTGCTTTGTTATCCTGAGAGTGAATGTATCCAAGGCGAAAAACTATATGATCATTTCCTAAAAAGTGGTCAGACTATTATAGAGATGAATACTGTTAGGAAGCACTTGTCTCTTTTGAAGGGTGGAGGTTTAGCCAAAATAGCCTATCCAGCTACTGTAATCGGTCTGATTTTCTCAGATGTGCCGGGAGATGATTTTGGTGAAGTGGCTTCTGGTCCTACATTTAAAGATGCTACCACAATAACAGATGCTCAGAATATAATAGATAAATATAATTTAGGTGCATTTGAGTTAATAGAGACACCGAAAGAAGATAAATATTTTGAAAAAGTTCATAATTTTATTTGTGTTTCTAACAAGACCGCAATCCTAAAAATGACAGAAAAAGTAGAAAGCTTAGGCCTGAAAGCAAAAGTCATCTCCACAGATTTGTATGATGAGGTTAATACTTCTTTAAAAAAAATATTTGAAGCCATAGAAGATAATACTGTTGTCTTGGCGGCAGGGGAACCAAAATTAAAAGTCTCTGGAGATAAGGGTAGTGGAGGGCGCAATCTCTATATGGCTTTAAAATCTATCGAGTTAAATGAATTTAAAGAAGGAGAAGTTTTCGTATCTTTGGCCTCTGATGGTATGGACAATGGTCCTTCGGCGGGAGCTATAGTAGATAAATATACTGTTGAGAAAATTAAAAAATTGGAGATCAACGTTAAAGAGCATTTAGATAATTTTGACGCTTACCCAGTTTTTGATAAATCTATCGATATGATTATGACAGGACCAACGGGAGCCAATGTATCGGACTTGATGATTTTATTTCAGAAAAATAACTAAATTAATAATTAATAAAAATACAAAAATATGAATATAGCAAAAGCACAGATAGTAGCGACCATAGGTCTCGCTTCAAAAGAAAAAGCAATGATTAAAGAAATGATTTTAAACGGTATGGATATCATGCGTTTGAATTTTTCTTGGGGAACTTATGAAGAGCACGGTAATTATATAAAAAACGTTAGAGAGATAGAAGCCGAAGTCGGTAGACCAATTAAAATTATTCAAGATCTCTCTGGTCCCCGAATGCAACACGAAGAAGGTCATGAATATGACCAAAGTTCAGTCGAACTTATTACACCAAAGGATTTGAAGGACTTGGCTTTTGGAATTGAGAGTGGAGTGGATTATGTAGCTATGTCTTATGTAGGAAATAAAGATGATGTTTTAAAATTAAGAGCTGAGATGGAGAAATTAGGTAAAGTATTGCCTATCATTGCTAAAATTGAAAGAAAGATTGCTTATGAAAATATTCATGAAATTATAGAACATGCGTCCGGTATTATGATCGCTAGAGGAGACTTGGGTAATGAAGTCCCATTGGAACAGATTCCTTTTATCGAAAAAGATATCATTACTAAATGTAAACAAGCTAATAAACCAGTTATAGTAGCTACTCAAATGATGCTTTCTATGACTAAGAGTCCAATACCAACTAGGGCTGAAGTGACTGATGTGGCTTATGCTATTGGTTGTGGGGCTGATGCGGTGATGTTATCCGAGGAGTCTGCTTCAGGTCAATACCCAGTCGAAGCTGTAACTATGATGAATAAAATCATCTTAGAATCTGAAAAATATCTATTCAAAACTAACCCTTTTTAAGTTTTTAGATTTGTCTAGAATATGCTATAATATAAATCCATTAATAATTAATCGAAAATAAAATTATGAAAAATATCACAATATATTCAACACCATCATGCCATTTCTGTCATATGGCTAAAGACTTTTTTAAGGAAAATAATATCGCTTTTACTGATTTTGACGTCGCAGCAGACGGGGAGAAGAGAGCTGAGTTAATAGAGAAAAGTGGGCAAATGGGCGTACCTGTTATCTTTATAGATAATGAGATGATTATCGGCTTTAATAAGCCAAAGATAGTAGAACTACTAGGAATGTAAATTTAAAAACCCTTCATAATGAAGGGTTTTTAAATTTGTGCCCTCACTCCGAATCGAACGGGGATCTATTCCTTAGGACGGAACTGTTCTATCCATTGAACTATGAGGGCAATATCATCTAATTTACCACAAAAATAGGGTATTCCAAAATTTGTTTTTTACTTATTTTATGATAATATAATACTTATGGACCCTGAGGATAAAAAGTTATTAGAGAAGGTTTATGAATTAGCCGAAGAAAATAACGAAATGCTTCGGAAAATTAGAAGTATTCAAAATAGGCAATTCATTTTCCAAATTATTCGCTGGGTTTTGATAATAGGTATAAGTATAGGAGCCTTTTATTTCTTACAACCGTATGTAGATAATTTCCAATACTTTTTAGAAGATACTTCAGATACCATAGATCAGATTAAAAGTTTAAAAAACTTTGGATCTTGATTAGAGTTCCATAAGTTTTTTTTAAAAAATAAAATATATTAGCCGAGGTAGCTGTTTTGGTAAATAACGCCAAATATGGTATAAACAAAACGTTGCTTTGATATATAAAATAATTGCCGAGGTAGCTCAGTTGGTAGAGCGCTCCCCTGAAGAGGGAGATGTCACCAGTTCAACTCTGGTCCTCGGCACACGAAAACAAAAACCTCCCATACGGGAGGTTTTTGTTTTATACAGATTTCACTTTAATAGTATTTCGTTTTTCTTTATCTACTTTTTGAATCTTTATTGTTAGTAGTCCGTGTTTTTCTAGGGCTTCTACGAATTCTGGCTCGACTTCTTGAGGAAGGGAAATAGTACGAGAGAATTTACCCCAATATAATTCTTTAGTAAAATAATTCTCATCATCAATATTCTGCTCATACTCTCTTTTGCCTTTGATGACGATAACATCACGAGCGATAGTGACTTCTACATGCTCTGGCTTTACTCCGGCTATCATAGTCTGGATGATTATATCTCTTGGAGTTTGATAAACGTCTACCGCAAGTTCAGCTTCGTCGTTTTCTTCTTCTATCCAACTTGGAGTTTTCTTATCGTCAGCTTCTTCTTCGATTTCTACTTCTTCGTCAAAATCCTCCATTTTAATACTACCGGTAAGTCTTTCAAAAAAACTTCTTTTTGTTTTTGGTGCCATATATTTTTTTAGTCTCGTTTTACGAGAGAGTTAATTTTCGCCACTCATTCTTCTCAGTTTTTCGAAAAGTAGCATGATAATAATTGTCACAACCCACAAGAAAGCAAAAACTTGGATGAAGTCACTTCCTTTATTGTTAATTATAAAAAAATTAAAGACAGTATGCAAGGCTGTCGCTAAAATAATTCCAATTATTAAATAAATTTTTCTCACAAATGAATCTAAATGAAAAGAAAGTCCAAGTAGAATACCAATAATTGCGCTAGCAATACTGTGTAAAAGTGTAGAACCTAAGAATCTCAAACTTCCAGTCAAAAGTCCGACAGTAGTTTCGCCGAGTGAGAAAGGTTTTAATAAAAACATAGTATTTTCAAGTGCTGCGAAGCCTAGAGCGGCAGTGATGAGGTATATCGGCCAGTCGATAGGTCTATCTATGAATCTCGTATTCCAAAGAATTATCACTACAACTAAATATTTAATAATTTCTTCAACTCCCGCCCACAAGATAAGTTCAGTATTAGCATCTAATATATTCGCTTGAATAAATTTCTGCAAAGGTATTACAAAAACAACAGAAATCATTCCCAAAATAAAAACTGCAGTGATTATTTTCTTTGGTTCCTTTTCAGATCTTTCTTCTTTCAGCCAAAACCAAAGCCATAAAAGGGAAGGGACTATTCCTCCCAATATGGCAAATAATAAGGTTTTAGGGTCGTTAAACATTATGTTTATTTAAGACTTCATTAGCGGGCCATTTCTCAACTAATAATAGATTCTCTTTATTTGGTAGCATTGACCATATTTCCTCTGTAACGAAAGGTATAAAGGGGTTTAGGGCCTTAAGGAGGGTGTCTAGGTGAGTATAGAGTAAAGCTTTAGCCGAATCAGAATTCTTGTTTTCGAGGATTTTTACTTTAGAGCGTTCTATTAATATGTCAGCGAAAGTATGCCAGAAATAATGATAAAGCTTTTCAGCAACAATAGAGAAACGATATTCATTCATCTCTTTAGTTATTTCTAAAATTAAAGATTGTAATTCTTCATGAGATTTTTTGTCTTCTTCATCAAGTATACTCAAATCAATATTTTGTTTATCTAAAGAGTCTGTTTGTTCTAAGACGAAACGAGTAGCGTTCCAGATTTTGTTTGCGAATTTACCGTATCCGCGAATATCATTTTCATTTAGCTTGAGATCATTCCCTGGAGTATTACCGACTATCATGGCCATGCGCAGTGCATCGTTGCCATATTTCTCGATGATTGTGAGAGGATCAATAGCTTTCTCTCCGAGAGATTTAGACATCTTCTTGCCGTCAG
>CAYLQJ010000022.1:0-7364 GCA_964385945.1 uncultured Candidatus Saccharibacteria bacterium | reverse complement strand
TTCATACACTTCTATTATATCGAAGTGTTGCACTTACTTGTTGAATCTATGAAATATGGCTTTTTAATACATTTCATCAAAACTCTGATATACTAGAACCAATGCAAAAGAATACAATTTATATTTTGATTACTTTAGTTTTAATACTTGTTGCTATTTTTGTATTCTTTTTTGCGCCTATTACTGTCGGGAATATTTCTTATAAAAATGGAGAAAAAATAGAAACAAATGAAAACGGCGAAAAGGTTTTAGGAGAAGAAAAGAAAGCAGAATTACCTCCACTAGATATCGACGCTTATAATGCGAAGATCTTAGCTCTGGCGAACAATCCAGTCTTACCTGTACCCGAACCTAAATACGATCCAAAGACAGGTGAGTTGATACCTAATCCGACTCCAAAGCCGACCTTATGGCCTAAAAAGACGGTATATCCTAACCCTGGAGCAATACTACCTTTTAACCGTATAGTCGCGTATTACGGCAATTTATACTCTAAAAAGATGGGTGTTTTGGGAGAATATGAAGAGTCTGTGATGCTTGCGAAATTGGACGGAGAAGTGAAGAAATGGGAGCTCGCCGACCCTAACACTCCAGTAGTTCCCGCACTTCATTATATCGCTATTGTAGCTCAATTAGACCCTGGTAAAGATGGCAAGCATAGAGCTAGAATGCCTTATACTGAAATAGATAAAGTTCTAAAAATGGCAGAGAAATCTAATGCCATTGTTTTCCTTGATATTCAAGTTGCTCTTTCGGATATTCAAAACGAATTACCTTATCTGAAAAAATATTTAGAATTACCAAATGTGCATTTAGGTTTAGATCCTGAATTTTCTATGAAAACTGGAGCTAAGCCTGGCACCAGAGTCGGTACCATGGACGGGGAAATTGATGTGAATTATACTATTAATTATTTATCTGAAATAGTGAAGGAATTTAATTTACCACCGAAAGTTTTAGTTGTGCATAGATATACTAGAAATATGCTCACCAATTCACAAAAGATTAAACCAACTCCTGAAGTTCAAGTAGTTATACATATGGACGGTTGGGGAGGCAAACAACACAAAATAAGTACTCATAAACTTTATATTTATCCTGAACCAGTGCAATTCTCTGGATTTAAAATATTTTACAAAAATGACATTAAAGAAAAAGGCACAACTATCTTTGAGCCAAGTGAACTTTTAAAACTCAATCCTCAACCGAGTTATATTCAGTATCAATAGTTAAATAAATTCTACAGCAGAAGTTAAATCTTTACGGATTTTAGGTTTTTCGCTTTGAGGGTCGATACCTCTATATCCTAGTGCGAGCATGGTGACGGATTTTAGATTTTGAGATTTGAGGTTTAATATCTCATCTACTTTATCGTTTTGGAAACCTTCCATAGGGCAATTATCAATATCAAGGAGTGAAGCAGTTTGAGTCATTATTCCAAGAGGAATATAACTTTGAGCTTTCAGCCATGAATCTAATTCTTGTTCTGTTTTATTTTTTGTGCCGTTTTCTAAAAAAGTTTTATATGTATCGAGTTCTTCTACTTTTTGATTTTGAATTCTCGCTGTACGTTCTAATCTTTCATTAATGATTTCTTTTATGTCGGTCTTGTAAGTTAAAACTATTAGATATGAAGAATCGGTAACTTTCGGTTGTTTACTAACTTCGAATAATTTGGCTCTAGTTTTGGGATCTTTAACTATGATGAATTTCCAAGGTTCTAGTCCTAGAGAACTAGGGGATAGTATTCCCGCTTCTAATATAGTATTTAAATCCTCTTCACTTATTTTCTTGTCTTTGTCGAATATTTTTACTGCATAACGCCAATTTAAGGCTTTTAGTATTTCTTCTTTTTTCATGTTAGTATTATACCAGGTCATCATTAATATTAATAATAAAATAAAAATATGGAAGATTTAAAAAAGAATGTAGAGAGTTTAGCTAGTATGATTAAAGAAGGAAAAATCCTAGAAGGTTTCGAAATGTATTATGCAGATAACGTAGTCATGGAAGAAGTTGGTGACGCTCCACGTGTCGGTAAAGAGGCGAATCGCGCTTATGAAGAAACTTTCGTTAACGGTATTACTGAAGTACGCGAGATGAATATCCTAGGTATTGCTTATGGAGATAATGGATATGTAACCATGGAGAGTTCTATGGATGCTACTCATAAAGATTGGGGTGTTATGAAAATGGCTCAAGTTGCTGTACAAAAATGGGAAGATGGTAAGATCGTTCACGAGAAGTTTTATCATAAATAAGAAAAATTTATTTAAAGCCCCGACGCGTAGCGTCGGGGCTTTTGTGTTATAATTTATTCATGAAAGAAAATAAAAGATTTAGTATAGTCGCTCGAATCAAAAGTGCCACACATGCTTTTAGGGGTTTAGGTATTGTTTTAAAAACCACTCACAATGCCTGGCTACAAATATTTTTTGGCATCTTGGCTCTTTATTTAGGTTTTATTTTAAATATCTCTCATTTTGAATGGATAGCTTTAGTCTTCGTTATTTTTATAGTATTAATAACTGAAACCATAAATACAGCCATAGAAGTAGATATAGATTTAACAAGTCCTGAATATCATCCTTACGCACGGGACACTAAAGACATAGCGGCGGGAGCTGTATTATTATCGGTAATATTGGCTTTAGTTGTGGGATTGATTATTTTCTTGCCTAAAATATATCCTATTTTATTAGATTAATCTTATGATATAATATTGATATGGAAAAAAGACAAAAAATATTTATTGGAGTTGTGGGTTTATTAGTCATCATATTAGTATTTGTAGCAGTTTTCGCAGAAGATAAGTCAGATGAACCAGGTAAATATGATCAATTCGCGCAATGTCTTGCTGAACAAGGAGCTACTTTCTATGGAGCTTTTTGGTGCCCTCATTGCCAAGACCAGAAAAAGCTTTTTGGCTCATCTAAGAATTTGCTTCCTTATGTAGAATGTTCTACTCCAGACGGTAATGCTCAAACTCAAATCTGTATCGATAAGAACATCTCTGGTTATCCTACTTGGACCTTTGCCGACGGATCTATTGAAAATGGACAAGTTTCTCTTGAAAAATTAGCAGAGAAGACCACTTGCGTTTTGCCAGTAGATGGAACTGAATAATATATGAACTTTGAAGCTATAAGTAATTTAAATATTTTTCTTGGTACTGGAGCTATTATAGTACAAATTATTTCGGTAATTGCTTTATTTGTATTATTTTTTGGTCATAAGACTATGTTTAGAAAAAATGTTTTATTAGATTTTATTGATAAGCATTTTCTAGTTTTAGGTCTTGTATTTTCTTTAATAGGAACTTTATTTTCTCTCGTTTATTCTGAGATTATTAATTTCGCTCCATGTTATCTATGTTGGTGGGCGAGAGTATTCTTGTATCCTCAAGTTATACTTTTTGGTATTGCTCTTTGGGATAATGATAGAAAGATAATAAAATACATCACACCTCTTTTAAGTCTAGGATTTTTAGTCGTAGCCTATCATAACTTTATGTATTACTTCGCTGAGACAGGAAACCTACCTTGTGATGCATCTGGAGTTTCTTGCTACCAACAACTAGTCTATGAATTTGGTGGATATATCTCTATACCAATGCTAGCTTTAACTAACTTTTTCGCTTTAGCTGTAATAATCGTTATAGCTCATTTTTATGGTAAAAGAGATTAAAATTTATGGATCAAGAATTAAAAAATAAATTAGAAGAACAAAGTATAAAAATAGACGCTATTTATAAATCAGTAGAAAAAACTCGTAAATATTTTCTAATGATTATTTGGATTACCATTATAGCTGTGGTAGTACCTATGATAGGATTATTTTTTGCTATTCCGAAATTTCTATCAACTTATTCTGATATTACTAGTTTAGGTTTATAAAATTCACTCTGTGGAAAAGTTAGAAAAAATTATTGTTTTTGGAACCTTTGATGGAGTACATCAAGGGCATTTAAATATGTTCAAGCAAGCGAAGAGACTTTCTAAAAATCCGTATCTTATAGTATCTATTGCAAGAGATAAAAACGTTTTAAGGATTAAAAATAAGTTGCCATATAACAAAGAAAATAAAAGAAAGAAATTAGTCGAGGAGACACTCATCCCAGATAAAGTTATATTAGGAAGTTTGAAAAATTATCTAGAACATATAGTCAAAGAATCTCCTGACTATATTGCACTAGGTTATGACCAGATTCATTATACAGAAAACCTTAAAAAAGATTTGAAAGACCGTGGCCTTACTCCCAAAATCCGCCGACTCAAACCTTACAAAGAAAATATTTATAAAAACAGCTTGTTGAATAAAAAATAGAAATGTTAAAGCCCTTAGGAATTTAGAATTCCTAAGGGCTTTTTTTTGTTAAAAACTAAAACTACTTTTCTTCACTTTTTGTTGGAAAAAATTGTTCAGTTAATTTTGCTGACAATAAAGTCGACAATAATCCATCTGAGTTGCTTCCTCCGCTTCCTCCTATAGAAACAAAATTCGGATATTTAGTTTGCGATAATTCTTTTGCAACTCCTATATATCTCTCATTTAAAAATTTCATTTTTTCTTGCGGTGTTAAACCTGCAGATACTAATTGCTTATTTTTAAATGCTTCAGCTTCAGCTTCTACGTGTATCCTTTGCGAGGTCTTAATAGAAGCAGAGTAAAGATTGGTTTCCTCTTGCACTTTAAATAAGGCAACTTTCGCTGCTGTTTCTGCGGCTATGGTTTGTTGAATCTGCTCTTTTTCTAGTTTGGCTTTTTCACCAGTTTTAGCAGCTTCTCCTTCTGCAAAAAGTTTTTTTTGATTATACAGGGCTTTCTCAGCTCCTTGTTTTTCTAATTGCGTTTCGGCAACAAGAGCTTTTTGCTTGTCTAATCTGTCATCAAATTTGTCTTCCCAGTCGATATTATCAGATACTGCTTGTCTAACAGTGATGTGATATAACGATAAAGAAGTTTTTTCTCCATCTCTTAAAGGAAGTTTTGTTTTAGGGTCTTCTTTAATTCTCCACCTCCGATTACTTTTCTTATTCCCACCATTCTTCGAAATTTTGGAAACTCTCAAAGTATCTCCAATTGTTTCCTCCTCTTCTTCATCGAAGTATGTTTCCAGCTGATATGAGCCGTTTTCCAACTGGTCCTTAAGGTATCTGTCAAAATTAGCTGCTTCACCCGAAATATATTCCTGGGCGTACATTAATTTTGCAGTATTTTTTATGGCTGTGTTAACGTCGGGTAAAATTCGACCATAAACCAACTGCTTCTCACTTTTGGCATCATCTACCATTTCTGAAAAATTAATTTCATTCTCTGGATTTAAGCTAAACACCACAGACACACCTATATGAGCTTTTACCGCGTCTGCAAATTCCCATTCGTGATCCACTGCCGGTATTGCATAAATGTTGTCTGGCATGTCGTCTGGCATGGTCCTGGTTGAGTCGGTGATTACGTACTTAAATACGATTTCATTTTGAAATTCCCGGCGTTGTCCCCACCAATCGAAAGTAAATCCAGGCGATGTTACAATTTTACTATTACCAACAATTGGGTAATTAATTGGATAATACACCTTGTAACTATGCCCAGGTTCGGCGTAAAAGATTCCAATCATTAAGAGTCCTGCAAAAAAAATGCCTGCAATATTCAGGTAACTTTGATCCCATTTAATCTTGTCTTCAAATAATTTGAAGTATTTTTTTGTTAAAAAAATCAAAGAAAAAATTACTAAAACAAAACCAAAAAAACTAATCATAATATTAAGTTTTAAATAACTTGGCATACGATCCAAAATATACGATCTTTACAACAAGTAGAGCATTTAGGGGATAAATATATATAATTTAATCCTCAAAATGCTCTACTCGTAATTTGCCAATTTCGAAAAGACTATAACATATTATTGACAATAATGCAAGTTTATTTTATATCTCTAAGTTTAAAAGATATTAGCAAGCCTACCATAAGAATTGCCCCAAGGATGAAAAATAAATATGAAAAGTTGGGTATAAATAATAGACATATTGTAGCTAACGCTGGACCTATTATGAAAGACAAGGGTCCTGTATTACGAAAGAAGGCTATCTCGTCGACGTCCGTCTCGTTAATATTTTTAAAAAAATAACTTTCACTCATTATGTCTATTGTAGCGGCACCTATCCTAGATAGGAATAATACAGTAGCAAATAGCCAAACGATATTATCTTTTAAAAGTGGTATTGAGAGCGTTGCAAAAGCGATAAACATAAAACCATAAGATAGCATTTTTTTCTCTCCGATTTTGTCTGATAAAAGACCTAATGGATAAGACAAGAAAACAAAAGGTAGAAGCATTATTGCATAGATAGTTCCAATTTCTTTGAAAGAAAAACCGATATTCTCAAAAAGATATATTGTCATATAAACTATCATCCAAGAATAGAAGAATTTTAAAATTAAACTGATTAGATAAATTTTAGAAAGATCTTTGTTTTGCCAAAAAGTTAAAAGCGTTTTCTTTATGGCTACTTTTTTGTATTTTGGATCTATAAAATTATGAAGATTAGTAATAAATAAAATCCCTACCAAGACTATAAACAAAGCAGCAAAAAGATAAATACCCAAGAAAGAACTTTTGGCTATGATACTTCCAGAAATGAATTGCGCCAATACCCAAGAAATACTAACGATAGATAAATATAATCCACGGAATTTTCCGATATTCCTTTTGGAAGATAAATCTTCAAAGAAGATATCTATAATAGCAATAAGGAAAAAGTTGGTTATAAAATAAACCATAAAAGCGGGGACTATCAAAATACTAGTCTTGCTAAAAGCTAGAAATATCAAAGAAATAAAAGATACACTACTCCAAATGATAGCTGCTTTTCTGACTCCAAAACGAGTAAGGAATTTCGGCATTTCCAGCATTCCTAATACCGTAATAATAGAAGCAAAAATATAAACTAAACCCACATAATTTTTATTTATGTATACTTCGAGTAAGCTTGAATTAATATAAGAGGTGAGTGCGAGAGGAATCGTAAATAGAAATCCTGCAAGATATATTATTCTTATATTTTTATTCATTTGTTATATTATACGCTCAAGATGACTGGTATTACAAGAGGTCTTTTACCTGTTTTTTGATATAAGAATTTAGAAATATTCTCTCCGATATGAGCTTTGATAGCATCAAAGTCTACGCCGTTAATATTGTCCATAGCTACCATGCGTTCGATAGATTCTTCTACTCCTTTTTTAATAAGGATGCGAACTTGTCTCAATAGTTCTTGATTTTCTTTTAGATATACGAATCCACGAGAGATAAGATCGGGAGATTTCTTCAGCTTGCCTGTCTTTTGATCGACAAGAGCCAT
>CAYLQJ010000021.1:0-7396 GCA_964385945.1 uncultured Candidatus Saccharibacteria bacterium | reverse complement strand
AGAAGTAATCAAAACCGCTCCTGCTACGATCAACCATTGTAAAATTATTTTCATACTCATATTATAACAAAAATTAAACAAAATAAAAAAGAGCCCTGAATATTTAAATCCAAAACTCTTTTACTTTAGAATACATTTCTACTATTCTGAAAGAAAAAATTTACCGTCTTTTTTAAAGTAAGTTTTATTATCTTCTAAATGAGAAGAAATACTTCGTTTAAAATAAAAAAAGAAAAATTCTTCTGTTGTTCCTACACTATGATAATCTTTAACAAACATGCTTATTAAGAAAAAATCATAATCTTTTACCTCATTTTTAATAAAAAAAAGCGAGATGAATTATCAGAATTATCTTTTAACTCATTTTCAAACTTACAAATAACTCTAAATTTTTTACCCTCTTTCAAATCAGAAATGTACCTGATTTGACTGGTATCATAAGATGAAATAATTAAAAAATAAGGTAATACAACACAAAGCCCACCAATAAAAAATTTAAAGATATGCTCAACATCATCATCCTTTAAATTTAATGTAAAAATTAAGACTAATCCAGCCCCAATCAAAAAAGAACCGAATCCAATACTCTTGTTCATTTTAAAAATTTTAAATAATTTAAAAATATCCTATGTTAAAGGACTGTCATGTATACAATAACACGATTAATAATATTTAGCAATATTAAAAGATTTATTTATTCCTGATTCTTGGGACGCATTAGTGGGAAGAATTGAGTTTCGCGGATTGGTTTGTCGGCTAGGAAGGCGAAGAACATTTCTCCAAATCCAAATCCACAAGTCGGAGGCATACCGTATTCGAGCATTTCTACGAATTCCATATCTGGCATCATAGCTTCTTTGTCCCCTGCATTTAGCAAGTCTTGTTGAACTTGGAATCTCTCAGCTTGATCTATCGGGTCGTTGAGCTCAGAGAAGCCATTGCCGACTTCACTTCCTGCGATAATGACTTGGAATCTCTCAGTCTTATCTGTATCGTTAGGCATAGATTTAGAAAGTGGTGAGACGAGTTTAGGATGCCCAGTTAGGAATACTGGACCCGATATTTTCCTACGGCAATATTTCCAAAGAGTATCTACGAGGCGCTCCATAGTGTCCCCGTCGTATTTCACTTCGAGTCTCTCTAGAGTCTTTTTTACTTCTTCATAGGTTGTATTATTGAGATCTACTCCAGTCTCTTTTTTAACAGTCTCAGTATAGTCTATCTTCTCCCAATTTCCACCAAGGTCAAAAGAATGTCCACGAGTTTCAAAATCTGTCTTGCCGAAAACATCAAGGGCTATCTTTTTATATAATTCTTCTACTAGAATCATACCGTCTTTATAATTGGCATAAGCCCAATAGAATTCCATATTTACGAATTCTTGCAAATGGTTCGCATCCGAGCCTTCATTACGATAAGCTCTACCTATTTCAAAAGTCTTTGGGAATCCTGCCGCCATAAGTCTCTTCTGCCATAACTCACCGATAGAGATACGCATATATAGAGGCAATTTAAAATCTTCATTGTAAGTCTTGAAAGGTGTAGCTTCAGCGCCTCCAGTAGTCACCTCGAGTGTAGGAGTCTCGACTTCTAAGAATCCTCGCTCTTTCATAAAGTTACGAGTCACTTCCCAGAATTTCATTTTCTTAGACAAAATATCGCGAATCTCTTCATTCATAAGAATATCGAGATATCTCTTGCGGAATCTCTCTTCGATATCAGTCAGTCCGTGCCATTTCTCAGGCAGTGGGAGCAAAGTCTTAGTTAAAATATTCCAGTCTGACACCTCAATACTCTTCTCACCTCTTTTAGTAGTAAAGAAAGTTCCCGAAACTTCAATAAAATCTCCAATATCAATAACTTCAGTAAAGAAATTCAATTTCTCTTCACCTAATACGTCGAGTTTTAAAACTCCTTGGAAATTCCCCGTACCGTCATAAAGAGTGATAAACAAAATAGCCCCTTGTCCACGAATAGACATAATACGCCCAGAGATCCATTTGGAAGATTTCTCTTTCTCTAATACATCAAAAGAATCTATCACCTCGGTGAGGGATAGTTCTCTTTTAGTTTCTGCCGGGTAAGGATTGATACCACGCTCTTTTAGAATATTTAATTTAGCTATCCGCACGTCTCGAATCTCATCAATTGAAGACATATTTGTTTTTTATTTTATGAAACTTTAATTATTTTATAATTGACCAAACCTTTTGGAGTACGAAAAGATACAGTGTCTCCTTTTTTCTTGCCAAATAGGGCTTGTCCTATCGGAGAATTATTTGAGATTTTTCCTTGAAGCATATCAGCTTCTTCACTACCTACGATAATATAATTCTTTTGCTCTTTAGTACCCTCTTTTTCAACTACGACATCAGAGCCTATCTCGACGATATCTCCTCCACTTTTTTTCACCACCACAGAAGATTTCAAAATATGTTCTACTACTTTGATTCTTTCTTCTAATTTACCTTGGTCTTCACGAGCTTGATGATATTCTGCATTTTCTGATAAATCACCCAACGATTTCGCATACTCTAAAGCACTAATAATTTCTTTTCTTTTAGGGCCTGAAAGTTCTATAAGTTCACTTTCAAGTTCCTTTTTCTTTTCTTTTGTTATATAAACTGTTTTCGGATTCATAATATCTAATATTACATGTTTTTACATGAAAGTCCATAATTCAGTCGTGGGGACTTGCGATATATTTTATATATGATAATCTATATCCTATATGGCAAACACAGTAATAGAGGTCCAAAAAAACCCAAATGAAAACAATGCAAGTATATTGCGTCGCTTTTCTCGTAGAGTTCAAGAATCAAGTATTATTCAAAAAGTTAAGAAGAATCGTTACAACGAAAGAAAAGAATCTAAACTGAAAGTTAAGAAAGGTACTCTAAAGAGATTGACTCGCAGAAAGGAAATCGACAAACTTCGCAAACTTGGTAAAATTAGATAATACTCTCGTGGAGGAAAAACTTGGAATTATAAACAAAACAAGAGAAAAAGCTTTCGGCTTAGATTTTTCTCTTGTGTCTCGAATGAAAGACGATATTCTTGGAAAAGAATATCGTCTTTCTGTTGCATATGTTAGTGAGAAAGTTTCTAAAGAATTCAATACCAGATACAGAAACAAAAATAAATCTACAAATATTCTTTCTTTCCAAATTGAAAAAGGAGAAGGAGAACTTATCATCTGTCCAAAAGTAGTGAAAAGTGAATATAAAAATTTTAATAGAAATATTCATAACTTTCTTGGATTTTTAATTATTCATGGAATGCTTCACCTTAAAGGACTCGACCATGGAAAAAAAATGGAGAAGCTTGAAGAAGTTTTTGAAAAAAAACATTTCCCCAATACTAAATTTTAATTTTAGTGATATAATATAAAATATTAGAATAAAATTTTAATATTTTAATGATTAGAAATATTTCTGTAGGGATAGACATAGGCTCAACGAACACAAGAGTGATCGTAGGAGAATTCTTAAAGGGAGAAACAAGTCCTAGTGTTATTGGTGTTGGTGAAAGTCTGACCGAAGGATTGAGACACGGCTACGTCGTCTCGATAAATGACGCTACAAAATCTTTAAAGAAAGCCCTCGCACAAGCCGAGAAATCTTCTGGTATTAAAATCAAACGTGCATTTTTAAGTATTGGAGGGACAACTCTCAAAGGAGAAATATCCTCCGGTAGTACTATCGTATCCAAAGCCGACAATGAAGTCACAAATCTCGACGTAGAAAAAGCCATAGAGGACTCTGAGAACAATCTAAATCTAGGCAACAAGAAAATCATCCAAGTCTTTCCCCTATCTTATAGATTAGACGGTAAAGAAATAGCCGGTAGGATAGAAGGAAATATCGGGAACAAGCTTGAAGTGAAAGCTCTTTTTGCTACTTGTTCAAACCATCATTTTGAAGATATCGTCTCTGTAGTCACTAATGCGGGAGTAGAGGTTATAGACGCTATAGTCGGTATAGTCGCCGCAAGCAATATAGCCTTGACCAAAAAGCAAAAGATAGTCGGCTCGATACTGGTGAACGTCGGTTCAGAAACTACAAGTATAGCTATTTTTGAAAATGAAAATCTCGTCTCACTTCATACTTTTAGTATTGGAGGCGCAGACATCACGAACGATATAGCTCTCGGATTAAAAATAACTCTCGAAGAAGCCGAAGATATCAAACTCGGTAATTTATCTCCAAACATTTCCAAGAAAAAAGTTGACGAGATAGTCGAAGCGAGACTGTCTGATGTTTTTGAACTCATAGAAAATCATTTGAAAAAAATAAAAAGAAATGAACTTCTACCTGGAGGTGTTATCTGGATTGGAGGCGGAGCAAATACTGAAGCTATCGTAGAACTTTCTAAAATAATTCTAAAACTTCCTACACGTATCGGTACCACAGAAATGTTCGGTGCTACAAAAACCAAATTAAAAGAAAGTACTTGGTTTACCTCTCTAGGCTTACTACTTTCTGGTAAAGAAAAAGTATATGAAGAAGGTTCTTTTGGATTATTCTTCAATGACCTAAAAAACACGATAAAATCTAGTATAAAGCAGTTTATGCCTTAAATTTATAGCTTTTTTTACAACACATTTAAGCAAAATCAACAGCTTTTGCTTTTTTTTGTTTTCTGCTATTATATGGCATATACAAAGAAAGAAATATTATTAACTTTAATTCAAAAAATATGCCTAAAGTAAACCCAGAAATAGAAAGTTTTGCTCGTATCGTAGTTATCGGAGTTGGAGGCTCTGGTAAAAATGCAGTGAATCACATGATAAATTCCAAAGTAAAAGGAGTTACTTTTATTGCGATGAATACTGATACTCAAGATCTCCACAATTCTCTAGCTGAGAAGAAAATTCATATTGGTAAAAATCTAACCAAAGGTCTCGGTGCTGGAATGAATCCTGAGATTGGTAAAAAAGCAGCCGAAGAAACTAAAGCAGAAATCCAAGATGTTATCAAAGGAGCGGATATGATATTTATCGCTTGTGGTATGGGAGGAGGTACTGGTACAGGTGCTGCTCCTATCATCGCAAGATGTGCTAAAGAACAAGGAATACTTACTGTAGGTGTAGTCACTAAACCTTTCTTCTTTGAAGGTAATCACCGCACCAAGCTCGCAGAAAAAGGTATTGAAGAATTAGCAAAAGAAGTTGATGCTATCATCATCATCCCAAACGATAAACTTCTACAAATTTCAGAAAAGAATACAAATTTCAAAGATGCTTTCTCTACTTGTGACGACGTACTTCGCCAAGCTGTCGAAGGTATCTCAGACCTTATCACTACTCCTGGTATCATCAATGTGGACTTTGCAGATATTAAAGCTGTTATGTCTGATGCTGGTAGCGCGCTTATGGGTATCGGATCTGCTTCTGGTGAAAACCGTGCAGAAAAAGCAGCCGTCCAAGCTATCAATTCCCCACTACTCGAAGTCTCTATTCATGGAGCTAAAGGAGTTCTATTCGCTATTTCTGGAGGTGACGACGTAACTATTCACGAAATTCAAGAAGCTGCTAAAATCATCACCGAATCTATCGATAAAGATGCAAAGGTTATCTTCGGAACTATCAACGATAACAAACTTAAAAAAGGAGAAATTAAGGTTACAGTCATCGCTACAAACTTCCCTACCGACATGCCAAGAAAAACTCTTTTCAGTACTGCACCTATCGGTCAACCAACATTAAAAGAAGAAAATGCACCAGTAGTAAAAAGAGAAATACACAACAGTATTATTCAAAATACTATGAATAATACGAGTTCTACTCCTGCTAGCACCCCTAGCTCTACTGTCACCAACATCCCAGTAAATAATATTCAAAATAATGATTTTATAAAAAAGATAGAAAAGAAACCTGAAGTTATAGAAGATATCATCATCGATGATGAAGGAGATGATTGGAGTGCTGTTCCAGCTTTCTTGCGAAGAAATAAGAAGTAAGAACCAAATAAATAAAAACCAAATATTATATTTTTTCGGTACAGATTTTTTGAAGCTTAAAAAATCCTGAAGTTGGCTCGCCGTCGCTCGCCAAACCCCTCAAAATACAATATTTGGTTTTTTTATTTATGTTATAATAGGTCTTATGATATACGATTTAATAATAATTGGTGGTGGACCGGCGGGAGTATCTGCGTCTGTTTATGCTGCCCGAAAAAGACTTAATACTTTATTAGTGCTTGCAGAATGGGGCGGTCAAAGTATCGTCTCAGAAACGATATACAACTGGATAGGATCTCCGAGTATTGGAGGTGCTGAACTAGCAACAAATTTTCAAAAACACGTTATGGCTAACGCTAAGACTACAGAGAATCCCGACTCTACTCTAGAAGTCAAAGAAGGTGAAAAAGTAAAATTAATCTCTAAAAATGAAGATGATACTTTTAATGTTACAACAGAAGATGATAAAATTTTCCAAACTAAAACCATCCTAATCAGTACAGGTAGTGGACGTCGTAAACTTGAAGCCATAAACGCCGACAGATTAGAACACAAAGGTCTCACCTATTGTGCCTCTTGTGACGGTCCACTCTTCTCTGGTATGGACGTAGTAGTCGCAGGAGGAGGTAATGCTGGTTTTGAGTCAGCTTCTCAACTACTGGCTTATTGTAACTCTGTGACCTTACTTCATCGTAGTGATACCTTTAGAGCCGACGAAGTCACCGTAGAGAAAATCTCTAAAAATCCTAAATTTAAAGCTATTAAAAATGTAGATATTCTAGAAGTTAAAGGAGAGAAATTCGTCGAAGGTTTGATATATAAAGATAAAAATACAGGCGAAGAAGTCGAGCTTAAAGTCTCTGGAATATTCGTAGAAATAGGCCAAATTCCAAATACTTCTTTTACTAAAGATATATTGACTCTTGATGAAATAGGACGTATCAAAATAGATCCATGGACTAACAAAACTGAAGTCCCTGGAATCTGGGCGGCGGGAGATTGTACTAATGTATTGTATCATCAGAACAACATAGCCTCAGGTGATGGAGTTAAAGCTCTCGAAGATATTTATCTTTCTATTCACGCTAAATAAAAAAATAGCCAGACTTTTTGCAAAGCCTGACTGTTTTGATTTTTTATTTTTTTAATCTTCTTCTGTATCTATATAAGTAAAATTTACATTTTCATCTTCTTTTAAGATGACTTTTCTAATGTTTTTGTTTGCTAACAAAATAAACTTGGGAGCATTATGTAAAGTACTCCATCCTTGACTGATTAAATCTTGAATCATTTTAAAAAATTTTATAGATTAAGAAATTAAGAACAAATTTTAACTCAGTAATAGATACTACCCTATTTAAGTTTAAAGTCAAGAATTCTTCTTGTAATCAGAGAATTTATATTCTACTATTTCTGCATATTTAAAAGCGTTAAA
>CAYLQJ010000020.1:0-8546 GCA_964385945.1 uncultured Candidatus Saccharibacteria bacterium | reverse complement strand
TTGATCACTATCGATCACCAAAACTAAAACAAACAATCCTCGAAAAGCATTTTCAAATCGTAGTCATATCTGACTACACCAATACCAAAAAATCCGTACATTAGTACACAACATATACAAAAGGCTTTAATTATTAATTTAATTAAAGCCTTTTCTCATTTTTGTGCTAATATAATCTTGTGAATAAAATTTTTAAACTACAAAGTAAATTCAAGCCGGCTGGAGATCAACCCAAAGCCATATCTCTACTAGTAGAAGGTTTAAATAAAGGCTTAAAGAAACAAACCTTACTAGGTGCTACAGGTACCGGTAAGACTTTTACTATGGCTAACGTAATAGTAGAACATAATAAACCGACTCTAGTCATAGCTCACAATAAAACCTTAGCCGCTCAGCTCGCTCAAGAGTTCAAAGCTTTTTTTCCTGATGCTGCAGTGCATTACTTTGTATCATATTATGACTACTATCAACCCGAGGCTTATATGCCGGCGTCTGACACTTTTATAGAAAAAGATGCTCAGATAAATAAAGAAATAGATAGACTCCGCCACGCTACAACTCAGGCTCTACTCACTCGCCGTGACGTGATTATAGTTGCATCGGTGTCTTGTATTTATGGTCTTGGTAGTCCAGAAGAATACGAGAAGACAAATTTAAAACTTGAAATCGGAATGAAGATGGACCGTTTAACTCTCATGAAGAAACTTATTGGTATTCATTTTGAGCGTACCAATGCTGACTTGACTCCGGGTAGTTTCCGAGCGGTAGGTACCAAGGTAGAATTCATGCCAGTGTCTGAAACTTTAATGTATTCTATTGAATTGGGCTCTTTGAGGTCGGACCTCAAGGGGTCCCGAGGTCCGACCTCTGGAATGCAGATTCTTTCAATAATAAAAACCAATCCTGTTACGTCTATTGTTTTAAAAGAAGAAGAAAGTATTTTTATTTTCCCAACCAAGCACTTTATCACCGAAGATGTGAAAACTAAAAAAGCTCTAATAGATATCAAAAAAGAATTAGATGTTCAATTAAAATATTTTAAAAAAGAGGGGAAATTACTCGAAGCTGAAAGAATTAAAAGACGAACGAATTATGACCTAGCTATGATTAAAGAGGTTGGATATTGTTCTGGTATTGAGAATTATTCTCGTCACTTATCAGGTAAAAAAGAAGGTGAACCACCAGAGACTTTGCTTAGTTATTTTCCGTATAAGAAATTAAAAAATCAGGAACACTCTCTCCAGAATTCGCACTCCGTCCTGGAAGGGCAAGATAGTTCTTTTAGTAGCGAAGATTCTTCCGAGAGTATTCCTGATTTTTTAACTATCATCGATGAATCTCATGTGACCTTGCCTCAACTTGGAGGTATGTATGCGGGGGACAGGTCTCGCAAGAATACACTTGTTGAGTATGGTTTTCGTTTGCCTAGTGCAAAAGATAATAGGCCTCTTCGTTATGAAGAATTTGAACCTAGGATAGGCCAAGTTGTATATGTATCGGCTACTCCTGGCGAGCAAGAGAGAACAATGAGTGAGAAAGTTGTAGAACAAATCATTCGCCCAACTGGACTTATTGATCCTGAGACTATTGTTAGACCTGTTAGTGCTAGTGATTTAACTAAGGATAAGAAAACTGTTTTTTCTGAGGTCCTCGGGTCGCCTTCGTCTCAACCAGACACTCATAAAAATCAGTTTTCTTATCCTGGCCAAGTGCAAGATTTTATAAAAGAAAGTCAGGTAACTATATCAAAAGGTTTTCGTGTTTTGGCGACAACTTTGACCAAGAAGATGGCAGAAGATTTGACTGCTTATCTAAAAGACAAAAAGATTAAAGCAGAATATTTGCATAGTGATATCAAAACTTTAGACAGAATAAGAATTCTTACCGAGTTTCGCAAAGGTAAATATGATGTTTTAGTTGGGGTCAACTTGCTTCGTGAAGGTTTAGACTTGCCCGAAGTGGCGTTAATCGGTATTCTCGACGCTGATAAAGAAGGTTTCCTTCGTAGTGAAACTTCTTTAATTCAGACTATAGGTCGTGCAGCGCGTAACTCTGAGGGTAGGGTTATTCTCTATGCTGACCGTCTCACAGGTTCTATGGAGCGTGCTTTGAAAGAAACTATCCGTCGTCGGAATGTGCAGATAGCTTACAATAAAAAGCATGGAATAACTCCGAAAACTATTTTAAAAAATATTAAAGATATTACAGAAGAGATGGAGAGTGAGCATGGTAAAGCTGTGAATGCTGAACTTAATTTGGATTTAGAAATATTCAAGCGCGCTTATGCCAAAGAATTAAAACAAGATAATAGTAAAGTCACTAAAACTAAAGATAAGATAGAGGTGAAACTCCATATGTCAGACGAAGAGAGGAGTAATGTAGTCTATGAGAAAATAATTAAAATAAAAGAGAAAGAGATGTCCAAAGCGGTGAAAGAACTCGACTTCGAAACCGCTGCGATTCTAAGAGATGAGATAGGAGTACTAAAAGTACGAATGGGGAAATAAAAAAACGGCTAATACTTAAGTATTAAACCGTTTCGCGGACTGGACGAAATTTGAACTCGCGACCTCTACAATGACAGTGTAGTATTCTAACCAACTGAACTACCAGTCCAATTAATTCGTAGCCCCAACAGGAATCGAACCTATGTTAACTGAGTAAAAATCAGGTGTGATAACCACTATACCATGGGGCCTTTTGAAAATAACAAATATAAATCTATATTACTTATTTATTGATTTTTGTCAAGTTTTTGAATTTATGCTATAATACACTTTTATGGCTAAAAAGGAACACAAAAATATAGAAGAAATAGTGGTTAAAGGCGCGCGGACTCATAATCTGAAGAATATTTCTTTAGAGATGCCACGTAATAAAATGATTGTTATTACTGGAGTTTCTGGGTCTGGGAAGTCATCTCTGGCTTTTGATACTATTTTTGCGGAAGGTCAGAGACGTTACGTAGAGAGTCTGTCTTCTTATGCTAGGCAATTTTTAAATCAAATGCCAAAGCCTGACGTTGACGAAATCACCGGACTTTCTCCAGCTATTTCTATCGATCAAAAATCACGAAGTAATAATCCTCGTTCGACAGTCGCGACAATCACCGAGATATATGATTATCTCCGCGTTATGTATGCGCGTATCGGGCACCCTCATTGTCCAGAATGTGGTGAAGAAATCAAAAAA
This sequence comes from uncultured Candidatus Saccharibacteria bacterium, assembly GCA_964385945.1. Taxonomy (GTDB): domain Bacteria; phylum Patescibacteriota; class Minisyncoccia; order Phycocordibacterales; family UBA9973; genus UBA9973. Next base: position 5,354 of record CAYLQJ010000020.1, on the reverse strand, counting down.
CTTTCCAACGAAGAAATATTGAATTTTATTTTAGAGAAAATAAATACTCTTTCTAAAAATACTAAAAATAATAAAAAAGTTCTCGGTGTGGAGTGGAATGAAATAGAGATTAGTATTTTCTCTCCTGTGGTTCGCGGAAGGAAAGGTGAGTACTATCAATTACTCTATGATTTACTTGGTAAAGGTTTTTCTCAGATTCGCCTAGACGGTGTTATGAAAAATCTCCGCGAGCAGATAACTCTCTCAAAAAATAAAGCTCACAATATAGATATCTTGGTAGATAATTTTATGGTGCATGAATTCACCGATGATAAAGACGGCTCTCGTATGAGATTATCTGAAGCACTCGAGCGTTCTCTTTTAGAATCAGATGGACTCGTGAATATAAAAATAGGAGATGAAGAGTTTATTATGTCTGCGAAATTTGCTTGTAAGAATGATGGATTTTCTTTTCCAGAAGTAGAGCCTAGACTTTTTTCTTTCAATTCTCCTTATGGTGCATGTCCAGATTGTAACGGTCTCGGTTCTAAATATTTTGGAGGAGATGAACCTTGTGATACTTGTAAGGGAGCACGACTTCGTCCTGAAGCTTTGAATGTTTTTCTTTATTCAGGTGATGAAGTTTCTGATAAAAATTCCAAGAAATCAAAAAAATCAGTGAAAAGTCACGGTGTGAATATTTTAGATTTAGCATCTTTATCTATTGATGAAGCATATACTTTTTTTAAGAATTTGAAACTTACTGAAAAAGAACGTGAAATATCTGTACCTGTAGTTCGAGAAATAGAAGCACGATTGAAATTCATGCTAGACGTCGGACTGAACTATCTTCAACTTTCTCGTAAAGCCAATACTTTATCCGGAGGTGAAGCTCAACGTATTCGTCTCGCTTCTCAATTAGGCTCAAGACTTGTTGGAGCTTTGTATGTACTCGATGAGCCGACTATCGGATTGCATCAGAGAGATAATGATAAATTAATAAAAACACTGCTTGATTTGAGAGATCTAGGTAATACTATTCTTGTCGTTGAGCACGACGAAGATACTATTTATGCTTCTGACTATATTGTAGATATTGGACCGAAGGCCGGAGTGCATGGAGGGGAAGTCGTCGCTATTGGATATTTAGAAGATTTATTGACCGCCAAAAAGAATACAAATAATTCTAGAACTTTAGCTTATCTTCGAGAAGAAGCCAAGATTGAAATCCCAGAGAGAAGAAGAGAGAAGAAAGGAGAGCTTCGTATCGTCGGAGGTAAAGTTTTTAATATTGATAATATGAACGTCGAAGTTCCTCTCGGAGTTATGACTTCTATTACTGGAGTTTCCGGGTCTGGAAAAAGTTCTTTTATGTATGAGATTTTATTCAAGAATCTTCAAGCACGTTATGAACGAAAGTATCGTTCGGCTCAAGTATTCAACTGTAGTTCATTTTCTGGGACCGAATACCTCTCTAGGGTAATATTGATAGACCAATCTCCGATAGGACGTACTCCGAGATCTAATATCGCGACTTATACTGGAACCTTTACTCATATTAGAGATTTATTTGCGACTACGGACGATGCTCGTTTACGTGGATGGAAGTCTAATCGTTTCTCTTTCAACGTTAAAGGTGGACGTTGTGAGGCTTGTGAAGGGAATGGTGAGATAGCTGTCGAGATGCATTTCTTGCCTACTGTATATGTGACTTGTGATGTATGTCTTGGTAAAAGATTTGATAAAGAGACTTTGACTGTAAAATATAAAAAGAAAAATATTTATGAAATATTGCGTATGACCGTCGAAGAAGGAGTAGTCTTCTTCAAAGATATTCCTGCTGTATCTGATAGATTGAATACTCTTATGGATGTGGGTCTTGGATATCTCGAGCTTGGTCAATCTGCGACGACTCTCTCTGGAGGTGAAGCTCAAAGAGTTAAAATCTCAAGTGAACTTTATCGTCCGCATTTAGAAAAGAGTATTTATTTACTCGATGAACCGACTGTGGGATTGCATTATGATGACGTAGCTAAGCTCTTAGAAGTTTTAAATAAATTAGTGACTAAAGGTAATACTATAGTTCTAATAGAGCACAATCTTGATATCGTAAAATGTTCTGACTACGTGATAGATATAGGACCCGAAGGGGGAATAGGTGGAGGTACACTAGTCGCTAAAGGTACTCCAGAAGAAATAGCTAACAATCCAAAAAGTCATACAGGTAAATACCTGAAAAAGGTTTTACGGAAATAAAAAAATCGGCTTCATATAGAAGTACCGATTTTACTAATTTTTTAAATAATATTTATCTTAAAAAGATAAATATTACTGAAGTGAGCATCGTTCCCAAGATTTCGCCAAACATGATGAATGGGAAACTGAAGTAAATGGCACATTTTGCCCAAATACTTTTTTTAGCTAACTCTTTTTTCTTTTCACTACTTAGTGACAATACTGAAAAAGGTATTATCACAAGTAGCACGACAAGAACAACACTTACAATTACGGCCAAAATTTGATTGTCCATATTTTTTAAATTTTTTAAATTTGTTAAAAAAAATTGTTTATATCCGAAATATATACTATAGTGTTTCTATGAAAAGTCAAACTTTCAAAAAATACAATTTACCTGACAAGCCCGGAGTTTACCTATTTTTTAAAGGTAAAGATATTTTATATATTGGTAAAGCCACGAGTCTAAAAGACAGGGTAAAGAGTTATTTTGGTAAAGATTTAATAGATACTCGCGGTCCATTGCTCGTAGATATGGTTTTTAAAGCAGAGAGTATTGAATGGATTGAGACTCCGAGCGTACTTGAGGCTTTGATATTAGAAGCGAATTTAATAAAAAAACACCAACCTTATTACAATACCAAAGAAAAGTCCGATAAGAGCTTTAATTATGTTTGTATTACACGCGACGAGTTATCTAAAGTCTTAGTCTTAAGAGGCAAGAATCTAGCTAAAGAAGATTATAAAAAAGTCTTTGGTCCTTATACGAACGGCGGCCAACTTCGTGAAGCTCTAAAAATCATCCGGAAAATATTCCCATTTTATGATGATAAGACTAAAAATTATAAAGAATTTTATAAACAGATAAACTTGGTACCTAGTGAAGAAAATAAAAAAGAGTATTTGAGAAACATTAAACATATTATTTTTTTCCTGAACGGTAAGAAAAAAGATATTATTCTAGATTTAAATCGGGAGATGAAGATTTATGCTAAAAAATACGAATTTGAAAAAGCGGGAGAGATAAAAAGAAAGATATTCGCATTGAACCATATTAATGATATTGCTTTAATAAAAGGAGACCGTATAGACCCCGTAGTAGATTTTGTCAATGCCCAGAATGGGCGTGCTCCGCACTTTGCCAAAATTCACTACAGGGTAGAAGCCTATGACATAGCCCATATGAGTGGGCAGAATATGGTCGGAGTTATGACTGTTATTGAAGACGGAGAAGTTATGAAAAGTGAATACAAGAAATTTAAAATCCGTACACAGAGTGACGCCAATGATACGGGAGCGTTGCGAGAAGTCTTAGAGAGAAGGCTTAAGCATTCAGAATGGAATCTACCTTCATTTATAGTAGTCGATGGTAGTACGCCTCAGATAAATACCGCCGAGCGAATATTGAGAGATAATAATTTAGATATTAAAGTCGTCGCAGTTACTAAAGATGCTAGACACAAAGTAAGTGAACTAAAAGGGGACAAGACTCTAATCAATAAATATAAAAGAGAAATAATATTGGTAAATAACGAAGCACACAGATTCGCGATAACGTATCATAAACAAATGCGTGGTAAGAATTTTTTGAAATAATATGAAAAAACAGACAAATATTTTAATATTGAATGACATTCGCAGTACCGAAAACGTTGGAGCTATGTTTCGGACGGCTGATGCTACAGGTATGGACAAGATATATATTACTGGCTATACCGCGAGTCCCGTCGACCGATTCGGTAAGAAACGTAACGATATCGCCAAGTCTGCTCTCGGCGCCGAGGAATCTATACCTTGGGAATACAAGAAAAGCCTAATACCGCTTTTAACAAAATTAGCACGTGAAGGATATAAAATAATTTGCTTAGAGCAAGATAAAAGATCTATTCATTATAAGAAAATAAAACTTGGCGAGAAGAATATATTTATAGTAGGCAACGAAGTTACCGGGGTAGATAAAAAGATTTTAGATAAAGCTGACGTTATAGGGGAGATACCAATGAAAGGCAAAAAGGAGTCACTCAACGTTTCGGTGTCTTTGGGTATTTTCCTTTATGCAGTTTTGAAAATCTAATTGTAAGTTTCAGCTGGAGCATCTATCTGTAGAGGTTTGATAAATTTACCTTGAGGGTTTTCTTCAAATTTTCTAGGTCCGCCAGCGAAAAACCATAAGATCCATAAGACAGCAACTATTCCAATAAATCCAAGTATCAATTTCATATTTTATATTATATCAATTATTTTAATTTTTTAAAATATTTTATTTCTGACAGTTTTTGCAAAAGATAGTAGTACGACTTTGGATTATTATTTTCTCAAGTTTTTCCTCACAATTCACACATTTCTTTCCGACTTTACCGTAGACTTTGTGCTCTCTGGCATAGTTGCCTTCTGTATCGTCGAGTAGGCGATAGGTAGCGACTGATGAGCCTCCGACAGAAATAGCCTTTTTGATAATTCTGAGTATGGCTTTGTGTAATTTAGATACTTCATCAATTTTTAAAGTATTAGCTTGTCGGTCAGGTCTGATACCAGACTCAAACAAACTCTCGTCTGCGTAGATATTGCCGACGCCGGTGACGATATCTTGATTTAATAAGACGGCTTTGATTTTACCCTTTTTTGTTTTTAATTTCTGAGCGAAGTATTCATGATTAAAATCTTTTTCTACTGGCTCTAGACCCAATTTTTTAAAATGATTTTCTTTATCGAATTCTTTTTGATTTGGATAATAGAGCACGTATCCAAACATGCGGGTATCATTGTAATACAGAGTCCCGTCCGATAGATGAAATATTATATGAGTATGCTTGTTGGGTAATTCTTTTTCTGAGAGAAATATCGGATGTCCTCCGGTGATATTTTTCTCTTTCTTTTTAGATTTATAGACGAATTGTCCTGTCATTTTGAGATGAACTAGGATTATCTTGTCATGACTTAGTCTAAAAATGAGATTCTTGGCTCGTCTTTCTACCGCGACGAATTTCTCATTAGTTAAACCAGTCTCGAATTCTAAGACTTTCTTTTTTGAAGGAGTGCGTTTAGTACTCTTGCTTGAGACTAGTTTGGGTTTATAGACTTCTAATTTTAATATTTTCTGTCCGAGGATTTTGCTTTCTAATCCTAGTCTTAGATTTTCT
>CAYLQJ010000019.1:0-8894 GCA_964385945.1 uncultured Candidatus Saccharibacteria bacterium | reverse complement strand
GCCGCCTCAAACCCTACAAAGAAAATATTTTTAAAAATAGCTTGTTGAATAAAAAGACTATTTAATATCTCGTAGTTTTAAAGATATCAATAATCCTATCATTAATATTGCTCCTAGGATAAAGAATAGATAAGAGAAATTTGGTATGAATAATAGACATATTGTAGCTAACGCTGGACCTATTATGAAAGACAAGGGTCCTGTATTACGAAAGAAGGCTATCTCGTCGACGTCCGTCTCGTTAATATTTTTGAAAAAATAACTCTCGCTCATTATGTCTATCGTAGCGGCGCCTATTCTAGAAAGGAATAATACAGTCGCAAATAGCCAAACAATATTATCTTTTAAAAATGGTATTGTTAGCGTTGCAAAAGCAATAAACATAAATCCATAAGATAGCATTTTCTTCTCTCCAATTTTGTCAGATAATTTACCTAATGGATAAGACAAGAAAACAAAAGGGGTAAGCATTATCGCATAGATAGCTCCAATCTCTTTGAAAGAAAAACCAATATTCTCAAAAAGATATATTGTCATATAAACAATCATCCAAGAATAGAAGAATTTTAAAATTAAACTAATTAAATAAATTTTAGATAAATCTTTGTTTCGCCAAAAAGTTAAAAGTGTTTTCTTTATCGCTACTTTTTTATATTTAGGATCTATAAAATTATGAAGATTAGTGATAAATAAAATCCCTACCAAGACTATAAACAAAGCAGCAAAAAGATAAATACCCAAGAAAGAACTTTTGGCTATGATACTTCCAGAAATGAATTGCGCCAATACCCAAGAAATACTAACGATAGATAAATATAATCCACGGAATTTTCCGATATTCCTTTTGGAAGATAAATCTTCAAAGAAGATATCTATAATAGCAATAAGGAAAAAGTTGGTTATAAAATAAACCATAAAAGCGGGGACTATCAAAATACTAGTCTTGCTAAAAGCTAGAAATATCAAAGAAATAAAAGATACACTACTCCAAATGATAGCTGCTTTTCTGACTCCAAAACGAGTAAGGAATTTCGGCATTTCCAGCATTCCTAATACCGTAATAATAGAAGCAAAAATATAAACTAAACCCACATAATTTTTATTTATGTATACTTCGAGTAAGCTTGAATTAATATAAGAGGTGAGTGCGAGAGGAATCGTAAATAGAAATCCTGCAAGATATATTATTCTTATATTTTTATTCATTTGTTATATTATACGCTCAAGATGACTGGTATTACAAGAGGTCTTTTACCTGTTTTTTGATATAAGAATTTAGAAATATTCTCTCCGATATGAGCTTTGATAGCATCAAAGTCTACGCCGTTAATATTGTCCATAGCTACCATGCGTTCGATAGATTCTTCTACTCCTTTTTTAATAAGGATGCGAACTTGCCTTAATAGTTCTTGATTTTCTTTTAGATATACGAATCCACGAGAGATAAGATCTGGAGACTTCTTCAGCTTTCCTGTCTTTTGGTCTACAAGAGCCATAATAACGAACATACCGTCTTGCGCTAGCATTTGACGATCACGAATGACTACGTCTTGTACGTCTGATACTGCAAGTCCGTCTACAAGCATAAGTCCGCTAGGAGCTTTCTCTTTTCTTTTAATTATTTTTTGTCCGTCAGCAGAAATTTCTATGATAGAACCGTTGTCTGGTACTATTACATTTTCTTCCGGCATACCTAATTCGACAGCGAGATCTTTGTGAGCCTGAAGTCTGTAGTGATTACCGTGAATAGGTATAAAGAATTTCGCTTTGATTTTTCTGTGTAGCCAACGCACGTCTTCTTTGTTACCGTGTCCTGTAGCGTGGACGAAATCTTCTCCGGCTGTACGATAACTGATAACTTTGACTCCTTGGCGAGCGATACCGTCCTTCATACGTTCTACAGCGCGCTCGTTTCCAGGCACCACAGAAGCAGAGAGAATAATAGTATCTCCTTTATGTAAATTAAATTTGGTGTGAGATTTGTTGGCAGCACGATTAAGCGATGCAAATTCTTCACCTTGAGCTCCTGTCATAAGTATTACTACTTTATTTGGAGGATATTTATCAGCATCTTCGATAGGAATGATAGTACCTTTTTTAGGTTGGAAATATTCGGCTTCTATAGCTACTTCGATGTTGGTCTTCATACTACGGCCGTCGAGCGCTACTTTCTTACCCATAGCTTCTGCACTTTTTACGATATGAGCTAGACGAGTGATATGAGAAGCGAAAGCCGCGATAATCATTCTGCCGTTTACTTTCTTTAGTAGATTTTCTAAACCTTGGTGTACTTTGATTTCTGGTAAAGAGAATCCTTCGTTTTCGATATTTGTAGAATCAGTCATTAACAATAAAGTTTTAGCTTTATTAAAAATAGCATATTCAGCTTCTTCTTCTTTACTCACTACGCCGTCGAAATGATCGAGCTTGTAGTCTCCAGGAGTTACGATATCTCCGTGAGGAGTTTCTATTATTATTCCCATAGAGTCGGGGATAGTATGAGTCACGCCAAAGAATTTAATCTTCATATTTCCGCAATGAATCACAGAATCCTTCTCTACAATATTTTCTTTCATCGGGGCCAATTGGGGGAATTCAGCTTGTCTCTTTCTCATTAATAAAATAGACAAGTTACGAGAATAAACTGGCGGGTTACCAATACGAGATAATACTACAGGTACACCTCCGATATGGTCTAAGTGTCCGTGAGTTATTATTAGGGCGCGGATTTTGTCTTTTCTTTCTTCTAAGTAAGTAGTATTCGGTATAACGTAGTCGACTCCTGGAGTCTCTTCGTTTGAGAAATACATACCGGCGTCTATTACTACGATATCGTCTCCGATCTCGATAGCCGTCATGTTCTTGCCTATTTCTTCTACTCCTCCGAGAGGTATAATACGGACTACACCTGGTTCTGGAGGGAGGATATTGTTGTTTTCATTCTTGTTACCAAAAGAACGCTTGGCACCTTTATTTGGTGGTCCAAATCTTTTTTTGGAATACTGGTAAGTAGAGCTTTTAATCATTTTCTTTTTATCACCAGCTTTATTGTTGTGATGAGTTGGTTTTTGAGTTGCCTTGTCTTCAGTATTACTGTGAGTATCATTTTTTTGATTTTCTATACTGAAAGTACTGAAGGGAACTCTGTTTTTCTTTGTCATTTTTCTTTTTCGTTATTTTTAATATTAATAATTTATTTAGTATTTTTTTTGTTCGATATTTTTTAAAAATTATTTAGCAAAAATTTTCCAAACGTTTTCTTTTTTAATAGACCATGTATGTACACTCTTAAATCTTTCTTCTAGATTTATTATATTATTTACCGCAAAACCTTCTAAGTCTTTAGATACAACATATATAAAATTGGGGCTATAAATAAAGACAGCAGGAATATCTTTTTTTATCTCTTCTCCAAATTGAGCATATTTTTTTAATCTTTCTTTTTCATCTATTGTTTTAAATGCTTCTTCTAATATCTTGTCTACTTTTGCATTTGTATACATCGCTATGTTGAGTCCTGGGTCTGTCCTTTGTGATGAATGCCAGAAAGCGAATAAATCTCCTTCATTGTTGATAATCTGTCCGAACAATAAAGCATCATATTTTCTAGGTCGGATTACTAATTGATTTAGGTTTCCAACATCAAAAGTTTTGATTTCTACTTTCATACCGATAGATTCCAAGTCTGCCTTTATTAGTTCTGCAGTTTTTGATAATTCTGGTGCATTGCTAGTCGATATAGAAAATTCTAGAGGTGTAGTGGTAGTTTTTTTATTTACAACTATTTTCTTTTCTAAAAATCCTTCACTATTTTTTACCCAATTATTTTTAGTTAATAGTTCTTGGGCTTTAGCTAGATTTTCTTGGTGAGAAATAGTTTGCTTGTTTGCTAATGTATCATAAGACAACATAGTAGGCAAGACTGGATCGTCTATGGCTATGCCGTATCCTAATAATACATCTCTAACTATTTTGTCTTTATCTACGGCCATGTTTATAGCTTTTAATACGGTTTTGTCGGTGAATATTGGATTTTGATTTTGGTTAAAAAATAAACCGAAAATTCTAGGTAAAACTCTAGTCTCTATCTTGTATCCTTTTTCCTGTAAGGCTAAAGCGTTTTCCGGAGACACAGAGCTTATTTGTTCTACTTGCCCTTTTGATAAAGCTCCTAGTAATTCAGTTTCATTTGGATAGAATTTAAGAGTGATATTTTTGATATAAGGTTTACCTAAAATAAATTTTGAAAAGGCAGTCAGTTCATAGTAATTCACTATACCTTCTGATTGCTTGTCTATTGTCTTTACTTTGTAGGGACCGGAACCGATAGGATTTTCATTATTTTTATTTAATTCTATTGGTGAATTTTCCCATAAATGCATAGGCAAGATTCCAATAGATGTATTTTCTAAGAAAGATGCATAAGGTTGAGTTAGTGTGAATTCTATAGTTTTCTCATCTATTTTAGATACGGTGATACCGTCCCAGTTGGCTTTCTTTGGACTTTTTATAATCGGATCTTTGATTTGATTGATAGTAAAGATTATATCTTCAGGATCTACCGGATCATTATCGTGGAAATAAATATTATCTTTGAGTTTGAAAATATAATTCAATCCATTTTTTGAAATTTCCACACTCTCAGCTAAGTCCGGTATCATATTTCCGTCAGCACTCTTTCTCATTAACCCGCTATATACTAAAGATACGAGATCTTTATCAGCATCAGTTGACGCCAGGACTGGATTTATAAATCTAGGATTACCTAAGACACCTTCACTAATAGATCCACCTCGGACAGGTACAGATACCATAAAAGAAGTATTTATATTTTGTAGGATTGCTATAGTGCTACCTAAAAGTAGAACTAATAAAACTAAAAAGATATTCCATTCTGTTTTAGAGAAAGAAAAAATAGCCTGTTTTACTTTTTTCAGCAATTCCAAAGCACGTATATTACTGTAGAAATTTTTCATATTAAAAAATTTTAAATTTTAAATTTAAAGAGAGTATCTAAACTTGAGCTTTTAGCACTATAGCTAATAGGGTAGATAGAGCAAATAGTATCGCGCAAACGATAGACAAAACAAAAAGAAACTTTTCAAAGCCACGTCTTGTACTATGGAAACTTGAACCATCTCCACCTAGCGCACCACCAACATTTGAGCCAGTTTGCTGGAGCAAGATTGCAAGAATTAGGATTACTCCAAGGATTATTTCTATATAAGGTAAAATTTTGATTACTAAACTCATGTCTGATATTCTCTCATATTTCGACAAGAATTGCAATTTATTTTGACTTAGCCTTTATTTTAAAAGGTTATTTATATAATCTATTTTTTTAAAAAACCTCTGTAAAAGATTTTGACAAAGATAAGTTTGTTTAATCTAATTAATAATGCTATGCTAGTTATAGTCGAATTTTTAGTATCTAAATTAACTTTAAATAAATTTTATGGACGAAAACGAAACAACAACAGTTCCATGTGCAACTTGTGGTAATACACCTTGTACTTGTGATCATTCAGCAGAAATGCCAGCAGAAGAAGCAGCTCCTGCAACAGATATGCCTGCAGAAGAACCAACTCAATAATCATTAATTTGATATTAAAAAAGCCCTCTCACGAGGGCTTTTTTGTTTATTAGCTTTCTTGTATTGAATATAATACTATGTATATAGTATAGAACCTTAACAATTTTTTCATTTTTAAATCTTTAAATCATGAAAAATTTATTATTTTTGTTAGTTTTAACACCTTCGTTGTCTTTTTTCAGAAGTACTTTTGTTAACAAACTAAAATTAGTTTTAGATATTGACAAAAGTCTAGGATGGAAGAGAACAGATAACGGCGTAAAAATTTTTTTAAAATTTAAATAATAAAAATATGAAAACAAATAAATAAACCCCTTTAGATTGATTCTAAATAGGGGTTTTTGTTTTTTTAACCTAGGTTTTTATATTATAATAGCCTTATGGATAAACTTATTATAAAAGAAGTGACTAGTTTGCGGAATAAAGATAAAGGGGCTTTTTTGACTCGGTTTTTTAAGACAGGGAAGGGTGAGTATGGATATGGAGATATTTTTTATGGACTAACAGTACCGACTTCAAGGAAAATTGCGAGTAAATATATTGATATTGATTTAAAAGATTTAGGAAATTTAATTCAAAATAAAGTGCATGAGATTCGTTTGATTGCCCTTGTGATTCTCAATATTAAATACAAAAAATCAAAAGACGAAAAAGAACGAGAACAGTTTGTAAAATTTTATCTCAAGAATTTGGAATATATCAATAATTGGGATTTAGTAGACGTATCTTCATATAATATTTTAGGAGCTTACCTTAAAGACAAAGATGATAGAAGTATTTTAATAAAACTTTCCAAATCTAAAAAACTCTGGAGCGAACGTATCGCTATCATATCTACTTTCGCATTTATCAGGAATAACGACCTTGATCTTATATTCCATTTTGGGGAATATTTCTTGAATCATAAACATGACCTAATTCATAAAGCTCTCGGCTGGATGCTACGGGAAGCAGGGAAGAGAAACGAGAAAAGATTAAAAGCATTTCTAGAGAAGAATAAAAGTAAAATGCCCCGCACCATGCTCCGCTATGCGATAGAAAAATTCGCCGAAAAAGAGCGAAAGTACTTTTTAGCGAAATAATCAGTCTTTTATTTTTATTTAAAATTAAGGTATAATTAGACTAAATTATTAATTAAACATTTAACCGTATGAATACATTAGATTTATTTAAAAAATTATTCCACAACTTTAACGCGCGTTCTATGAAGGATGCGACTATTGCTTATCGTGAGCATTTAGATAAGGGAGGCAAGATGATGCTCGCTATGGGTGGAGCTATGTCTTCGGCACAAATGGGAGTGACTTTAGCGCCCATGATCAAGCACGGCAAGATTCATGCTATTTCTTGTACTGGTGCAAACTTGGAAGAATCAGTTTTCCGCCTAGTAGCGCATAGTCATTACAAAGATTATCCAGACTATAGATATTTTACTAAAGAAGATGATACTCAAATCTTAGAAAGAGGTGAGAGAAGAGTGACTGATACTTCTATTCCTGAAGAAGAAGCTTTTCGTGTTATTGAACCTATTATATTAAAAAAGTGGAAAGAAGCACAAGAAAAAGGTGAGAGATATTTCCCTCATGAATATTTTTATCAAATACTACTCGACGGTAGTGTAGAGGCTCATCATGATGGAGATGCTGAGGCTTGCTGGTTATTAGAAGCTGCTAAATTAAATTTACCGATAGTTGTACCAGGTTGGGAGGATTCAACACTAGGAAATATTTTCGCTGGATATTGTAAATCTGGAGAATTGAATCCGAGTATTGTAAAAAGTGGTATCGAATATATGAATGCACTTTATGATTGGTATCCAGAATTATCGAAAGATGGTAGCGGTCTTGGATTTTTCCAAATCGGTGGAGGTATTTCCGGAGACTTTCCGATATGTGTAGTTCCTAGTATTAAATACGATTTGAAAAAAGAAGTTCGCCCTTGGGGATATTTCTGTCAGATTTCTGATTCGACTACTTCATACGGTTCATATTCCGGTGCAACTCCAAATGAAAAAATCACTTGGGATAAACTTACTAAAGATACACCTATGTTCGTGATAGAATCCGACGCCACAATAGTAGCTCCTCTAATCTTCGAAGCTATTTTAGATAGATACAATATAACCGATAAATAAATTTTGGGGATAAGTTTATTTTTATATTCATTTAATAAAAGCTATAATTTACATAGTTAGTCTTTAGGAATTTTATTATTAATTATTTTAAAAAATATGTTTAAAAAAATTGTTTTTGGGTTGTTTATAGTCGGTATGCTCGTCGGTCCATTAACAACTAACGCTTCGACATTTACAAGTCTAAAAGCACAACTAGAATATATTAGTAATAAAATTGCTAACTTTAATTCAGAAGTAAAAGGAGAAGTTTTGGGAGCTACCTCATCTGCAACCGTTACATTCACAGCTAATCCTTCATCAATACCATATAATGGTAGCGTGACTTTGAATTGGACTAGTACTAATGCAGCACGTTGTGCTGCTGCTGGTTATGGAGCACCAGTTGGATACTCTGAAGGTGCAGCTTGGATGACACCATATGAAAAAGGAACAAGCGGTAGTCAAATTATTAGTAATCTAAAAGTTGGCACTCGTTTTTATATTTGGTGTTTTGATTATTCTGGAGAGGGAGTAAAAGCTGAAGCAATAGTTAATGTAGAAACAAGAATTCCAAAAGTTGAATTGAAGGCTGATCCTATCGTTGTAAATTCTGGTGGGAGTACAAAATTAACTTGGACTACTCTTAATACAACTTATCCGTGTATAGCTTCAGGAGGGTGGAGTGGAAATCAAGCTAATGGTGGCAGTAGTATTATTAATAATATTACAAAAGATACAGTTTTTACTTTAACTTGTACTGGTTACTTACCTGTAATGTCAGCAACTAGTTCTGTAACTGTTTATGTTAAAACTAGTGGTCCAAAATGTGATTATCCAGTTCCTCCAAAAGACTGTACTTATATTCAAGGACCCAATTATAATCCTGTCACAAATTGTGGAATGATATTGGATTGTAAAGTTGGTGATGTTGGTGATGATTCAAAAATAATTAATACAGATACTTCGTCATATAAAGTAGCAACGACAAATAATTTCTGTTCATTCACTTTCACTAAAAATTTAGGTTATGGAAATATTGATTCTAAGAATAGCAAAGATGTATCTTATCTCCAATCTGTATTAGTTGATGAGAAATTACTACCGAGCTCAGCTGCGACAGGGAAGTTCTATATTCAAACTCAAACAGCTTTAAAGAATTTCCAAAAGAAATATAAGTTAGCTCAAACA
>CAYLQJ010000018.1:0-9796 GCA_964385945.1 uncultured Candidatus Saccharibacteria bacterium | reverse complement strand
CAGCTCCCTTTTAAGGAGATGGTCGAAGGTTCGATTCCTTCCGAGCGCACAAAGTGTGGGACACTTTGTGCGAACCGTAGACCTGTGGAGGTCGAGGTGGGGTCGCGCAAAAATTCAGCAGAATTTTATGTGTGACCACAACGTTAAGAAAAATCTATGTTAGAATACATATATGAAAGAATTTAGGCGTAATTTAGGAATAGAAAAAAAAATTGAAAAAGAAGAAAAAGATCCAGAGAATGGAAGGCTTCATATTGAATGGTATGAAAGAATGCAAAAAATAGCCCTTGGCCAAACTCCAGAAATCAAAAAAACTCTAGAAAAAGTAATGAAAGAAATAAATCAATTAGAAAAAGAAGCTAAAGAACAAACATTAGATAGACTGGAAGAAATATTTAAAGAAAAAGAAGCTAAAAATCAAGGAAGCTTAGAAGAAATAATAGATCAGCTAAACAAGGAATTTGATTTAGAAAAACAAAAAATACAAGAAAAAGCTTTACAAAACCTCCAATAAAAACTTCTCAAAAATGATCTCTGCATCCCTACCCTTTTTTCTCGCTTCAGGTAAAAGATAAGCTACCTTATTTACTATATTTTTTAACTCTTCTTCTGTATATTTACTGAAATTTTTCTTCAACATCATATCTTTAACTTTCCAGAAAAGCACTCCGGTTAGTTCTTCTAACCCTACCCCGAGATCTACTGCCTGACGATAATAAAGCCACAACTTTATCTTGTCTTTCGTGGCAAAAGCGTCAGCTAATAGAAAATTATTAAACTTTTCCTTCTGCTCTTTCCTTAACTCAAAAATATTAACAGTTGCTTTCACTTTCTCAAATGCATTTAATACAGGCTTCAATAGTTTACCTTCTGAAAATATAAAAATATTATTAGATTCTTGCAACAAGTCTAATTTATCTAGTAAGAACAAAGATATATCTTGATTATCTAAAATATTCGAAAATACGACGACACTCTGAGAGTCAAAAAGACTAGCGCCAGAATACAAACTCTCAATCTCCATTTTATTAAAATTATTTTTACTTATAGATATCAAAGGTAAATTAGCACGACCTTTCAAAAAAGATTCATGGGCTTTGATTTTATTAGTAGCGTCATCTCCAGCAAAAAGGTAAATCATAATTAAAACTTTACTATTTTTTTATACTCTCGATAAGCTTCTCCAAATTTTTTTTCCAATTCATCTTCTTGTTTTTTAACAAAAGTTAATTTGGTAACTACAAAAGAAATAAAAGTTAGAACAATCACAAAGAAAGAATTTATGATAAATCCAAAACCAAGCACAGCTAAAAATAGGCCCCAATGAGTAGGAGTCCTAGTATAACAATACGGACCTCGGCAAAAATGCTCTTTGGTAACTTCACTTTTCTTCAACAAATCAGAAGAACTTCTTTGTGCCCAGAATATTAACAAAGTCGCTATAAGTAAAAGCAATAATCCGACAGGAGTCATAATAGAAATATGAAATACCTTTACTGGAAAGAACAGATCCAAAGTAACCCCCAGGATTAATATAAAAAAGTATATAAAATAAGAATAAGCTAAAGAGCTATGAACTCCGTGGTCTTTATGTTTTTTAGGTAAAATCTCATTCTTCTTTTCTCTTGTTTCCATATATGTATTATACCACAATTCCTCTATTTTACTTCTCCAAAATTTTGCCCGAAGCCGGCATTCGCAATAAGAGGAATATCAGTTTTGTATTTTAAATATGATCTCTCAAGAACAGTCTCCATGGCTTTTTTAATGATTTTTTCAGCCTCACTTATAATTTCATCTTTAATCTCATAGACTAATTCATCATGAATCTGTAAAACTAAAAATACTTTATCTTTAAGTCCGGCTTTTTTGAGATCCATGTCGGCGTAAAGTATAGCGAGTTTAATAATATCAGCTGTAGCTGTACCTTGGATTGGTGCATTTATAGCAGTACGTTCAGCCATACTTTTTAGGAATGGTAATCTAGAATTAATGTTTGCAAAATATCTACGTCGTCCAAATAAAGTTTCAGTATAAGTCGTCGCGCGGGCAAAATCTTTCACTCCTTCTAGATAATCCCGAACTCCAGAGAATTGATTAAAATAATTATCATAAAATTTCTGTGCTTCTTCTCGTGTGCCTCCGAGATTTTTACGAAGAGCGGATACTCCCATACCATAAATGATACCGAAGTTTATAACCTTAGCTTTACGACGCATCTCAGCATCTACTTTATCTAAGTCAACATTAAAAACAAAACTCGCTACTCCCGCATGAATATCTTTCCCATCTTTAAAGATTTGGGTCATTTTCTCATCACCGGATAACATAGCTGCCACACGAAGTTCAATCTGGCTATAATCAAATGCTCCAAGTTTATAACCTTTTTCGGCAATAAAACCATTACGAATCTTTTTTCCTAATTCACTTTTGATTGGTAAGTTTTGTAAATTCGGATCAATGGAAGAGAATCTCCCTGTAGTTGTAGCATTTTGTAAAAATCTAGAATGAAGGCGTTTATCCTCTCCTACCATTTTAGGAATCACATCAATATAAGTAGAGAGCAATTTCTGCAGTTCACGATAACTAATAATCTCAGTAATTATTGGATTATCTTCTTCTAATTCTTCCAAGACAGATATCTTAGTAGAAAGGTTGCCACTAGCTCCCCTCTTGCTTTTAGTCTTAATACCCATTTTCTCAAACAAGACTTCACCCAATTGCTTCGGAGAATTAATATTGAATTCAGTCCCAGCCATCTTGTGAATCTTTTTGGTAAGTTTATCTAATTCTGTATGATATTCTTCTGATAAATTTTTAAAATATTTCTGATCTATTAAAATACCATGGTCCTCCATTTCTTTTATAATAGGGATTATCGGGCGCTCTATCTCTTCATAAACTTTCTTTAATTTCTCATCAGAATTTAATTTGTTAAAAATATATTCTCTCGCCTCTTTAAAGTTACTAGTCTTAGCATATAGTAAAATATCTTCGATTTTAGGTACACTAATATCAGAATTCAAAATCCATAAAGCGATAGAAGTCTCATTGAGTTCATTAGGATCAACGTCTTCTAGCTTAATATCTTGCTTTGGGGTATCACCGAATTCTTCATCTAAGGATTTAGGATTGGTATCGTGAATCCCAGTGCCATTATTGAAAAAGCTCTTAAGTCGTGAGAGTAAAGATCTGAATTCAAAAGTTACAAACACCTCTTCAACTTTTTTAAGATCAGAATTATCCCAAAATGTTTTCTCGGGTAATTTAAAATCTATAGGCGCGTCACGTCGGATAGTCGCTAAAGTCTTTGAGAATAAAGCTTCTTCTTCGTTATTTTTCAATAGTTCCAAAATACGAGGAGTGATACCGAGACCTTTAAATACCGTATCATCACGCTTAATTTGTTTATAAATATTTTCAATAGTTTTAAATTCTACTATTAGAGTCGTCGCAGTTTTCTCTCCAATACCTTTGATACCGATAATATTATCAGACGGGTCACCACGGAGACCTTTATAGTCTGGTAAATATTCTGGTTTAAAATTAAATCTCTCTAAGACTTTTTCTTCATCATATAAAATAGTATCAGTAATACCTTTCTTTAAAGTAAATACTTGAACTTTTTTCCCATCCACTAATTGCATAGTATCCATATCTCCAGAAGCAATTATTATTTCTATATTTTTATCTTTTTTAAATTGTTCTACTATTGTTCCTAAAATATCGTCCGCCTCAAAACCCGGAGCATCATAAATAGGAATATTAAAAGCTTCAAATATTTTACGTGAACTTATAAGTTGAGAAATCAGAGCTGGATCAGCTTTCGCCCGACCAGCCTTATATGCATCATATGCATCGTGACGAAAAGTCTTCTGAGGTAAGTCATAACAAGCTACGATATAGTCGGGTTTTAAATCTGAAATAATCTTCATCAACATATTAGAAAGACCATATAGGGCTCCAGTAGGTTCCCCGCCGGAAGACATAAAGTCTGGAAGTGCATGATAAGCTCTATGAATAATAGCGTGAGAATCAAGCAATACTATACGCTTTGGTTTTTCTTTCATATTTATGATTATAGCATTTTAAACTCAAATTTTCTTTGGTTGTTTTTAGTGTGACTTATGAATATTTTATTGTATTTCGAAGGCATAAAGTCTTTTAAAATTTCCGGCCATTCCACAAAAACTAAATTCTTAGGATTAGAAATTATTTCATTCCAACCCAATATCTCTAATTCTTTTTTAATATCCTTCCCTTCTAATCGATAAGCATCAATATGATACACGTTATCCCATTTACTCTTTCCAAGGGATGCCCTTGGAAAAGGATATCTTTTAAGAAGAACAAAAGTCGGACTATTTATCTTTTGTTTAATTCCTAAATCTTTAGCTATATTTTGTACAAAAGTAGTTTTCCCAGCACCCAAATCTCCAAAAAGACCGACTACTGTCGCAGTGTCTCCGTCTTTAATTTTTAATTTTTTTTTAAAAATTTTATCTAGAAAATCTTTAGAAATCTTTTCAAAATCCTCTAGGCTCTTGGTTATCTTTAGCATATTAAAATACTAGCACGACTTAGAAAATATAAAAATAAAAAAACCTCAATCATCAGAAATGAAAGAGGTCTTTATTTGTTGTTTTGTTTAAGGTACAAAACTTACCTTTTTAATATTCCACTGCAACCCAGAAGAAGTCTTGTGACGGTGTGGACGGTGGTACAGGTGGCATCAAAACTGATACCGTTCTGCGACCTATGTTGGTATCCACGACTGTGGAGTGGACCATTTGTCCACTAGCACCGTAGCTGTAGGTTTGAGCCATTAAAGCCCATAATACCGGGGTAGCTGTAGGCTGTGGAGCATTACAGATTCTTCTTGATGGAGCAGGAGTAGGAGCTGGTTTGTAATCATCTATAATAATTGCTTCTTTTTCTGGTTGTTGTTTTACAACGATCCAACCAAGGTTTAAACAATCTTTCTTAAGATAAAGATTCATTGTTTCCCCTGATCTACCACCCAAAAGAGTAGCATCTGTAGAACCCAAGTATACTACTTGGTAAGTCCCGTTTGGTAAACGGGTAATTGTACCGTCGGCTTTAACACCAGAGTTTCTAACCAATTTGTTTTCAAATTTACCTGATTGATAAATTTTTAAAGCTTCCTTAGCAGTCTCCTCTGGTGAAGAAAAACCCATGCTTTCTCCCCACACTCTGTGCAAGGCAATTTTGGCTCCTTTTGTAAAAGAACCATCTTTTGCCCAAGCTTGAGCTGTAAGTGAAGAAAAATAAAAAGAAAAAATTACTGTAAAAAAAACTACTATGTTTTTCATGATTATATTTTTTATGTGTTTATGAAATAAAGTTTTAAGAAAGAGGATAAATACCCTCAATTTCTCGCTCAAAACTTTATTTCATAAATTTTTGTCAAATAACCTTTTACCTATATAGTATAGCATACTTTGACACAAAAGTCAAGTCTATATAAGCCTAAAAATACTGTATAATTAAAGGATAAATGCTTGATTTTGATGAAGACAAACAAAATAAACAACTCGTAGACCTCAAAAGAAAAGAGGAGGAAGATTTAGTATCAATGCTTGCTGAAACAAAATACGGGCTTCCCTACGTAGATCTTTATCGTGTTGGTATAGACAATGAGGCTTTGCGTTCTATTTCTGAAGACGACGCACGCAAATTACACATTGCTCCCTTTAAACTTGTCGGTAAGAATATCTATATAGCGCTAAGAGCACCTACTGATGAATTAAAAAGATCTTTAATGGAAGATATGGAAAGAAAAACCTTAACTCCAACTTTCTATATGACTTCTATGGCTAGTATTGAAAAAGTCTGGGAGAGATATAAAGAAATCTCTATGGCTGAGGATTCTAAAATAGGCGGACTGGATATTTCTTCTGAAATTCTAAGAGAAACAGCCAAAGAAATAACCAAAATGCAAGATATCAAAGTAGTTATCAAAAAAGAAATGGAAAGTGGTAAAACTCATAAGATTACCAGACTCCTCGAGATAATACTAGCAGGAGCTATCGCTATCAATGCTTCTGATATTCACATAGAACCTGAAGAAAACGGAAGCAGATTAAGACTGAGATTAGACGGAGTGTTACAAGATATAGATTATTTTAGTAAAGATGTTTATCGATTAATAAATTCTAGAATCAAACTTCTATCTGGAATGAAGCTTACTTCTCACAATGCCCAAGACGGCAGATTCTCTATTACTGAAGATGACGATGAATTAAGTATTCGTACTTCTTTAATCCCTGGAACATACGGAGAAGCTATCGTGATGAGAATACTTGATCCGAAATCTATCCAAATCGATATTGAAGATATGGGAATGGAATCTGATCTTTATAATATTATTATAGAGGAAATAGCTAAACCTAACGGATTGATCTTGGTCACCGGACCAACAGGTTCCGGAAAGACTACTACGCTTTACGGCTTTTTGAGAAAAATATCTACACCTGAGATAAATATCATCACTATTGAGGACCCTGTCGAATATAGACTAAAAGGTATAACCCAAACTCAAGTAATAGAAGAAAAAGGTTATGGATTCTTAGAAGGACTACGTGCTGCGCTCCGTCAGGACCCAGACGTGATAATGGTCGGAGAAATACGTGACGCCGAGACAGCCAAAACTGCCGTCCAATCCGCCCTCACAGGTCACTTGGTTTTCTCTACACTCCACACCAACAACGCGGCCGGAGTTATCCCCCGCTTATCGGACCTTGAAGTAAATCCTAAGATCATGGTCTCGGCTTTATCTCTCTCTATCGCTCAACGTCTAGTAAGAAAGCTTTGTGTTTTTTGTAAAAAAGAAAAACCTGCCACAGATAAAGAAAGAGCTACCATTAAAGCAATCATAGACGGAAT
Source organism: uncultured Candidatus Saccharibacteria bacterium (assembly GCA_964385945.1). Lineage (GTDB taxonomy): Bacteria > Patescibacteriota > Minisyncoccia > Phycocordibacterales > UBA9973 > UBA9973. The sequence goes on along the minus strand of CAYLQJ010000018.1, from coordinate 2,890 downwards.
GGTAGAGGAAGGTAAAGATTTAGCTAAACACAATATCAACAAAGAAGCCGAAATAAAGCTTTATGTACCTAATGGTTGTGCGGAATGTAATATGACTGGATACAAAGGCCGACTTGGAATATTTGAAGCAATTAGAACAGATGAAAATATCGAACACATAATGCCTCAAAATCCTAGTGAAAGAGAAATAAAGAAAATCGCTAGAATGCAAGGAATACTTTCCATGAGACAAGACGGGGTCGCCAAGATATTGAATGGAGTGACTTCTTTCGAAGAAGTCTTAAGTGTGGTAGATTTAAACGAAGAATAAAATACGAATTAATAAAATTTAACCGAATGAAAACAAACAACATGAAAATACAAAAAGATGTAGAAAATTATTTCCGAGTAGCCCTATTTGGTAGCTCTAAGATTAAAAAAAATGACCCTATATTTAAAGAAATAAAGAAGTTAGCAAAAGCTTTAGCAGAAGAGAAAATAGATATCGTCACAGGAGGAGGTAAAGGCTTGATGCAAGCAGCTAATGAAGGCCATCTCCAAGGACGAACGCAAGAAGTAAGAAATATAAGATCTATAGGTATTGGTGTGAAACTACCTTGGAACCAAGGTTTTAATGATGGCGTAGAATACAAAAAAGAATTTGGAACTTTTTCTGGCAGACTGGATGAATTTATGCTTTTATCAAATGCCGTTATTGTCGCTCCAGGAGGTATCGGTACCCTACTCGAACTTTTCTATACTTGGCAACTTGTTCAAGTTCATCATATCTGTAACATTCCTATCATTCTCTATGGAGAACAATGGACTGGTTTATTAAAATGGATAAAAGAAAATCCTTTAAAAACAAAATATTTAACTGAAAGAGATTATGAATTAGTTTTTCATGTTAAAAATGAAACTGAAGTAATAGAGATGATTCGTGACTTACATAAACATTGGGAAAAAGGTGGTAAAAATTTCTGCTTAAATTACAAAAAATACAAAGTGTATTTAAAAAAATAAAAAAACCCTTAAAGTAAATTAAGGGGTTCTAAAACAAAAAAAGCAATAATCTCTAAACAATCCTTTACGAGCTTGGCCCATAAAGTAACAAATCATTATAGGATAGACCCAGAGATATAAAATATACCAGGACGTCCTACGCAAACATGTAGAACCTAAGGCTGATTGCTTAGAGATTACTGCTCTCTTACTTTCTTATTATACTCTCCACAAAATATTCGTAAATGATTCGGTGGGGAAATGTCTGTTAATAAACTCTTTATAACTTTCTAGAGTATAGCATATTATAAAAAAATGTCAAGCCCGGTCAGTCATGACTATCGCTTTTACTGTCGGGCAAGCCCTATTCCCTATAATATGTTAAAATTATATTATGTCAGAGAAAAATGAAAAAAATACAGATTCTTTTTTAGATCAGACTTTACGTCCAAACAATTGGGATGAGTATATCGGCCAAAAACACATAAAAGACAACGTTAAAATCCTATTACGCGCTGCCGAAGAGCGCAATCAAATCCCCGAGCACATTCTTTTCTACGGACCTCCAGGACTCGGTAAAACCACCATAGCCCATCTTATTGCTCGCGAAACTGGTAGACAAATGAAAATAACTTCAGGTCCAGCAATAGAGAAAGTCGGTGACTTGGCTTCTATACTTACGAACTTGTCCGCTGGGGATATATTGTTCATCGACGAGATCCACAGACTAAATAAAATGATAGAAGAAGTCCTTTATCCGGCTATGGAGTCCGGTGTTTTGGACATTATTATAGGTAAAGGCCCATCAGCTCGCACGATCCAATTAGACCTACCTCCATTTACCCTCATCGCCGCTACGACTCGAGTCGCCCTTATATCTTCTCCCCTACGCTCTCGCTTCTCAGGAGGAGTTTTTCGTCTAGAGTTCTACACCAATGAAGAGATTCAAAAAATAGTCGATCGTTCCAGTAAATTACTTGATACCAATCTGAGTACAGAAGCATTAGAAGAAATAGCAAAAAGAAGTAGATTCACTCCACGTATCGCAAACTACTTTTTAAAAAGAGTTCGTGACTACGCTCAAGTAAATAAAAAAGAAAAAGAAATAGACAAACAAACAGCCAAGGATTCTCTCGCTATGCTTGCGATAGATGAACTTGGACTTAATTCTTCTGATAGAAAATTCTTAGAAATACTTATAGAGAAATTTGGTGGTGGTCCTGTCGGACTTAAAACTATGGGCGCAGCAATGAGCGAAGAAGAAGCCACAGTCGAAGAAGTAATAGAACCGTATTTAATTCAGCTCGGCCTCCTTGAACGCACCGCTCGTGGACGCATCGCTACCAATAAAGCATATGAACATTTAGGTTTTGATATACCAGAAGTTAAATAAATAAAATTATGGCAGGACATAATAAATGGTCGCAAATCAAACATAAAAAAGAAATTACTGATGGAAAGAAAAGTAAGATTTTTTCAAAGTTGGTACGTTTTATCGCCGTTGAGGCACGTCTCTCAGGAGGTAAAGATTCTCCTGGATTACGTAGTGCTATAGAAAAAGCTCGTAAAGTAAATATGCCTTCTGATAATATTGAAAAAACTATTAAGAAAGCGAGCGAGCCTAGTAGTCATATGGAAAATATAATGTATGAAGCTTATGGCCCCGGTGGAGTAGGTGTAATAATAGAAACTCTCACAGATAATAAAAACCGAACCGCTCAAGAAATAAAACATATCTTGTCAAAAAACAATACAGCTCTAGCAGGAATAGGATCTGTCGTCTGGGTATTTAAGAAAGAAATAACCAATGAAGGCTTAGTCTGGACTCCTACAAGTGTGGTCGGAATAGAAGATAGTGATTTAATCTTATTGGATAAATTAGTCGAGGAATTAGAGGATAATGATGATG
>CAYLQJ010000017.1:0-9863 GCA_964385945.1 uncultured Candidatus Saccharibacteria bacterium | reverse complement strand
AAGAAGAAACAAGCTGACTTAAATGCAAAAGATGACGAAGGATTAATCAATATCATTGCCGGATCTGCTCGCAGTATGGGTATTGAAGTAAAAGACTAATTTAAATAAAGTGAAATAAAAAGAGCCCCGCCGGAAACGGCGGGGCTCTTTACTTTATATCCTGATAATGTTATTTTGAACTTGAAATAATTTTTCTTTGTTAACCGGCTGTGAATAGCCACAAATAATTTCAAAATGGATAATACAAAAGTTATTAATGATTTTTTAGAGAATGGGTATTTTAAATATCCAATAAAGGAAAATGTACAATCTAAATTAGGACGTATCGTTGATTTATGGAGACAATTTAGATTCCAAGAAATGTCTCTAAAAAGAACTCACGTATTTGATGACAAGAGAGGAGGGTACGAATATAAAGATCCTGAAAGTTTAGATTTTAAAGAGAACTTTCACATTTCTTTGTCGTATCAATTGCCCAAAACTGCAACTTTGATAGATAAACTTTTTGTAGAAAAAAGCAAGGAATTTATTCTTGCTACTTTTCAGAATTTATCAGAGATGTTAGAAATCTTTGATGAAGCATCACAAGCTGATATGAGAGACATAGTTTTAGACTCTATAGGCCATTGGCAGCTGAGGTTCCTTTACGATCCTCCTAGATCAGGAATTAAAACCCAGAATGAATTTTTAGCTGCTCCTCATATTGATAAAGGTATTACTACTCATTGGTATGAAGATACTGGTGGCCTAGAAATTTTATGGAATGACCAATGGTCTCTCGTTGAAGGAGAAAGTGGTGTGGTTCATGGGTACTTTGGAATGTCAGGACAACTTTACTCAAATAGTAGATTTCCTGCGCTTTGTCACAGAGTGGTTGCTAATCCGCATACGATTGAGTTTGGAAGAACTTCAATAGTCATGTTTCATGATTTTGGTGATTATATTTATGATAAAGAACAATGGGGTTCAACCCAGGAAGTATTTCCAAAAGGAGAAAATTATAAAATGCCAATTGAAGAATTTTCAAAATATTTTAAAAAAATATAATAAGATTTTTCTTAAACATAAAAGCCAACGGTGTCTAATCGTTGGCTTTTTTTATTTCAAAATAGTATATTTATAATATGATAGATCTAAAAGAACTTCAAAAAGAAGTGATGCGTAATAAAATAGAGAAGGGTTTTAATACCACTGATGTGGCTTTAGAGTTTTGCCGGGCTCATGAAGAGCTTTCAGAAGCTTTTTCAAAGTTTAGTAAAAATCAAGATGGGGTAGCTGAAGAGTTTGCTGATGTGGCAATATTCCTTTTAGGTATGGCCGAAATTTTAGGTTTTGACTTAGAAAATGAATTAACTAAAAAAATTGAAACTAATAAACGTCGTCAATATATTAAAAGTAAATCTCCAGACGGTAAAGATATATTCATTAGAGTAAAAACAGACATAGATCCTTAAGTTTTTATATACTCTACAAAAGAATAATCAAAAATGTTCTTTTCATCAGCCGGGAAATCTTCTCGGCTTTTTATTTTCCAAATTTCTTTATTAATAATAGGGAAGAAGCTGTCTGCTTCTTTGTCTTCGGCATCTATATGAGTTATATATAATTTATCTCCTTTCTCGATAGATTGCTTGTATATTTCCGCTCCGCCAATAATAAATACTTCTTCATCTGTATTTTCAAAAAGTTTTAAAGCTTTATCTAGAGAATGCACCACTTCACTTCCTTCGGAGTTATATTCTTTGTCCCGAGTGATAACTATATTCCTACGATTTGGTAAGGGGCCATTCGGCAAGGATTCAAAAGTCTTGCGGCCCATTATGACTGTATGTCCCCGAGTTGTATCTCGAAAATGCTTCATATCAGCCGGCATGTTAAAAAGCAAAGTATTACCTTTACCTATTTCATTATTTTTACCAATTGCAGCTATGAGTGAGATTTTCATTATTATTTTATGATTTCTAGTCCTGCTATGGGTTCTCCTGGATTAAAATAGGGAGCAAAGCTCTGATAAATATCGTCTACAAGACCCTCATCTTTTTTTTCTGCTCTATCAAACATGTCTCTAGGAAAAATAGGGAATATATTTGGATGTTCATTTTTTCTTTGTATTAATTCTTGTGCCCCTTCATAGTGCGTATCATAAATATGGGCATTTGAAATACTATGGGTATATATACCAGGTCGAACATTGAGTTTTTGTGCAAGGATACACATTAATAAACTAAAACCAAAAGCATCAAAATTACACCCCAACATCATATCATTTGATCTAATTATATTATGTAAATTTAATCTACCGCCTATGATATTTACAGTAAATGTATAAGGGCAAGGAACATTTTTTTTGGGAGTACCGCCGTATCCATCATCTTTAGGGTCCCAAGTTATAACAACTCCGTGACGTGAACTAGGTTCATTTTGTAATAATTCTATCAATTTACCTAATTGGTCTCTACCAAAATATTTCCTCCATCTATAGCCATATGCTGAGGATAAGGTTCCGTCTTCTTCTAAAAAACTATCCCACATTTTAGTAAATTTTCTTAAATAGGTTGTGTCTTTTTCTCCTTGTATGAACCAGATTTGTTCTGCTATTGCGGATTTAATTGGATTTTTTCTTAGAGTTAAAATCGGGAAGCCTTCTTTTTCCAAATCTATTTGGAACGTAACACCAGCTAAAGCTTTGGTTTTGTGGCCAGTACGCTCGTTGAATTCTTCAACCCCTTCATTTAAAATTTGTTTTATAATATTTTGATATATAGTGTCAAAAGTTGTCATATGTTATAGTATATAATAAAAAAAGTTCTTATGGAAATGAATCAAAAAACAATTAAATATCCCTATTTGCCAGAAGGAAGAAGTCTACTACTAGTAGATATGAGTAATCCTTTTATGATTAAAGCGAAAGAAATCGCTAGAACTTCTAACGACAAGCAACAACCTACAGGGTCAGTTATCGTTAATGAAAAAGGTGAAATTGTTTCTACTGCTTCAAACAAAAACCCTTTAACTAGTGAAATGTTAATTAATTTGCATAAAAAATATTGCATTAGGCATTTCTTTCATATTCCTTCAGGTGACAAGTATTGGTTATGTCCTGGATGTGCTGGTAAAGAAAGTCACGCTGAATCTCGAGCAGTTAAGCAATTAATTGATTTTGGAGATACTACAGGAATATTTGATTTGTATTTATGGGGCCATTGGTGGTGCTGTGATACTTGTTGGAAAAATATGTTAAAAATTCCTATTAGAAATGTTTATGTTTTAGAAGATAGTGAGATTTTATTTAATTTAAAGAATTTAGGGAATATCTTGGGTAAACAATTCGATTAATTTTTTTTAAAAATAAAGAGTCTGGGATGCTTTTGCATTTAGACTCTTTTTTATTTCCCAAAATCCAAGGGATGCCCTTGGATTTATATTTTTTCAAAACCTTGATTTTTATTCCGAAATATGTTTTTATTATTGGGATAAAAATTTTTTAATGTTCTTAAAATATAAATAAATATGAGTGCTATAACAGTAAATGAATTTGTTGATTATGATACTCTTTTTCAAAGATTAAAGTCTGTGGGATTTACCCGAGGAATGACTAAAAAAATCATTGATTCAACAGACGATCATATCTTTAAAAGGTTATTGAGTTTTTTAAAAAATGAATTAAAGATTACCAATTTCACTATTTTTGCTTCTTCAGTAAGCATACAACCTGTAAAAAGATTCAATGTAGGAGATTTTTTTCTCGAAAACAAGCAAGGGAAGATTAAAATTTGTGTTAATGAACATTTTAAAAGGATATTAAATCAAATAAAAGATTTAGAATTATCTTTGGAGCATCCAATAGATTTAGATAAATCTTTAATCATCAAAGATGCTTTCGATTCTGATCTCCAGTCTGATTTTTGCAGAAACCCAGCCATACAACTTTTAACTTTTATTCCCCTGATAAAAGGTTTAATAGAAGCTTATGAAAACAAAGAATATGGTTTGGATAATTCAAATATTTTCTTTGTTGATTTGTCTGAAATTGATCCAAATATTGGAACAATTGCAGTTAGCGTTGGATTCAGTGGAGATAAATTTTGTATTAACGGTTTCCCTGTTGATGATAACGAACTGTGGGAGGCTGACAGTTATTTTTTCTCTGAATCTCCAAAAATTATGAGATCTTAAGATTTTAGGCATTGGATTCTTTTGGATCCAATGCTCTTTTTTTATTTCTAATTTTTAAAAATTGACAATTTTATACAATAATGCTATTCTATTAATATCATTCTCAGTTCTGCAAACGAGCAGACAATCTTAATAATAATGAGACTGACGATTATGGAAATCATTCAAGGCTTTTGTGTCTAGGAGATTGAGGTCCATGACACAAAAAAATATATGATTAACAAACGTAGTTTCGGCTCGGCTCGTCCGAGTGGCGCGAGATCAGTTTCATCTGGTCCTCGCAAAAGTTTCGCAGGTTCTCCTGTAAGAAAAAGTTTTAAAGAAAGTCCTGCAAGGAAAAGTTTTAGTAAAGCTCCGGTTCGTTCTGGTGCTCCAGCTAGAAAACCTTTCGGCTCTTCTTTTGGTGGTTCTCGTCCTCGATTCGGAGGGCCTAGAAATGCTCCAAAGAGAGGTGGAGGTGGTCGCGGTGGAAGTCGTGGACGCGGAGATCGTATAGACTTTACTCGCTTTATTAAAAAAGCAGAAGTAGTCAAACAAAAGGTTTATACTGCTAAACATACTTTCTTAGATTTTCCTTTTAATGAAAAATTACAAGCCAATATAGTTCGTGCGGGTTATACTGCACCTCGTCCTATTCAAGATCAATCTATCCCGACAATAATAAAAGGGAAAGATATTTTTGGTTTAGCGAATACTGGTACTGGTAAAACTGCAGCATTTCTTTTACCTTTAATAGATAAAGTAATGAAAGACAAGTCTGAAAAAGTCTTAGTCCTAGCTCCGACTCGTGAGCTCGCTATTCAAATCGAAGAAGAACTTCGCAAACTCGCTACTGGCTCAGGACTATATGGAGTTTCTGTGGTTGGAGGTATGCCTATAATGAAGCAAATAGGGGAGATTAAAAGAGGTGTGTCTTTTGTTATCGGTACGCCGGGACGTGTGACTGACCTTATAAATAGAAAAGTATTAGATTTAACAAATTATAAATCTGTCGTCCTAGATGAAGCAGACCGTATGCTAGATATGGGATTCATAGATGATATGGTGTTTATTTTATCAAAAATGTCAGAAGACAGACAAACCCTTTTCTTTTCAGCTACCTTATCTGCAGACATTAGAAAACTTACAGATAGATTCTTGAAAGATCCGACTTTTATTTCTGTGGTTTCAGGTGAGACTTCTAAGAACGTCGAGCAAGACGTCATCCGTATTAAAAACAAAGAAGAGAAAATAGATAAACTTCACGAAGTTCTAAAAAGAGAAGGAGCTGATAAAGTTCTAATCTTTAGAGAAATGAAATACGCTGTGGACGAACTTGAAAAAGAATTACGTACTTTAGGATTCAAAGCTGGAGGTATTCATGGAGACAAGAGAAGTCGTGAGAGAATCCGAATCTTAGAATCTTTTAAAAAGGATCATATCACTATTCTTATAGCGACTGACGTCGCAGCGAGAGGACTAGATATTCCAGACGTAACTCATGTTATTAACTACGACGTTCCTCAGACTTATGATACATACGTTCACCGTATAGGTAGAACTGGTAGAGGAGACAAGACTGGTACAGCTTTGACTTTTGTTCCAATATAATTAGTTAGGTACTAGGTTCTAGATTTATTTAAAAATCAAAAAACCACAAATTAAATTTGTGGTTTTTTGATTTTATTTTTTTTGGTATAATAATCAATATGGAATCGATAAGAAAGAATTCTCGCAAATGGTATTTTTTAACTGCTAATGTTGTGTTAATTTTGTTTTTAATATTTTTTACAGCTCCAATACTAAGTAATGCTACTAATGGAGATTTTATTTTGGCTAAAAATGTGGGAGGATCTAGTGGAGAAGGAAGTTTTTCTATCACCTTAGACTCTAGCTCAAATATTTACACTACAGGATATTTTCAAGGAACTTCAGACTTTGATCCAGGAGCAGGTACATACAATTTAACTTCTGCGGGTGGTCTTGATATTTTTATATCTAAATTAGACTCAGTTGGTAGCTTTGTTTGGGCAAAAAAAATTGGAGGAACTTCTTTTGAAGAGGCATATTCTATAAGTATAGATTCATTAAATAATATATATATTACTGGTTATTTTGGAGACACTGTAGATTTTGATCCAGGACCAGGTACATATAATTTAACCGCAGTTAATTTTAAAGATATATTCGTTTTAAAACTAGATTCAAATGGAGATTTTGTTTGGGCTGGTCAGTTAGGATCTGGTGAGGGGCGTGATTTAAAAATTACTCCAGGTAATTATATTTATGTTACTGGTTATTTTGATAACACTTCAGATTTTGATCCAGGTCCAGCTGTATATGATTTAATACCCGGGAACGAAGATGCTTTTATTCTTAAATTAGATTTAAATGGAAATTTTATTTGGGTTAAAAATGTAGGAGGTTTTTTGGGGGATTACGGACATTCAATAGATGTTGATGGATTAAATAATGTATATGTTTCTGGTAGATTTTCTAGCACTGCGGATTTTGATCCAGATGTAGGGTTATATGAAATATCTTCAAATGGTTTTACTGATGTTTTTGTTTTGAAATTAAATTCATCTGGAGATTTTGTTTGGGTAAAAACTTTTGGAGGTAATCAATCTGATAGAAATCATGATATAACTTTAGATTCAAGTAATAATATATTACTTGGAGGTTCTTTTTGGGGTATGGCAGACTTTGATCCAGGAGCAGGAACCTTTAATTTAACTTCTGCTTCTGGTGCTGATTTCGATATTTATATATTGAAATTAAATTCATCTGGAGATTTTGTTTGGGCAAAACGTATGGGTGGAGTAGGTGTCGACGAAGGACTTTCAATTTTTATGGACTCTTCTGATAATGTCTATACCACAGGATATTTTCAAGGTACAGTGGATTTTGATCCAGGGATAGGGACTTATGATTTAATTTCGGGTGGTGCTTTTATATTGAAATTGAATTCATCTGGAGATTTTGTTTGGGCTAATGGTGTAGCCGGTGCTACGGGTTATGGTATTAAGTTAGATACTTTAAATCAAACATATGTAACAGGTTCCTTTTCTGGTACTCGAGACTTTGATTCTGGAATAGCAACAAACAACCTTACTTCTGCTGGTGGTACCGACATCTTCATCCTAAAACTCGGAGACAATCCTCCACTAATCTCCGAAGTAACCCCCATAGGAGTAGTAGTAAACAACGGAACGATATCCTATACCTTCACCACCAACGAAGCCGGTACCATAACCTATGGAGGAAGTTGTAGTAGTGCAACCACAGTAGCCACAGTAGGATCTAATACCATAACCTTAAATCCATTATCTGCAGGTAATTACACTGATTGTACTATTACAGTTACAGATGCATCAAGTAATGCATCTACTCCATTATCAATATCTTCATTTGATATTGTAGTTCACTCAGGAGGAGGTGGTGGAGGAAGTACATTAAATTCTACAGAACCAACACCAACTCCAGAGACTCCAACTACTCCAGAAGTACCACTAACAGAACCAGTAATTCCACAACCAGAAATAGTAACTCCAATAATACCAACAGAACCAATAGTTCCACCGGTAGTATGTAATCAAGGACAAATCTACAATGCAAACACAGGAGAAGCTTGCACTACATTTATACCAGTAGTAACAACTCCAGTAATACCTCCACCAGTAGAAGAGGTAGTACCTGTGACTCCGAAGCTGACTATAAAACTAAAACCAATAATCCCTGAAACTAAAAAAGAAGAATTACCAACAACACCAACAGAAGTAACTCTCCCTACAATAACAGAGACAATTCCAACACAAGGAAATACAAATACTGAATCAAGTACCGAACCTACTTTAGATGAAAAGTATCCTGACATTCCAATACCAGTCAGAGAAGAAGAAAAAGAAGAAAGTATCTTAACCTACATAGACAGACAAGCAAGAGAATCATTTAAAGAAACCATAAATATTGCCAATCAAGGTAAAGAAAAGATTAAAGAAATCTTAGCAACCAAAGAAGGTAATATCACCTCTAAAGCAGTTACCATAGGAGGAGTAGTAGCCGGTACATCTGGTCTGGTAGCATCTATCGCTTTCGCTACTCCGTTGTCTTTCTCTGAAATTCCATTAATCCCACTTAGAATGTGGACTCTATTCTTAGGATTTCTAGGTATCAAGAAAAGAACAAGAAGATGGGGAGTAGTCTACGACAGTATTACCAAACAACCTCTAGACCCAGCCTATGTAACTCTAAAGAATCTAGAAGGTCAAACAGTAGCGACTACTATTACAGACATAGATGGTAGATACGGTTTCGTAGTAGACAAAGGTATGTATACCATTGCTGTAAACAAAACTAACTACACTTTCCCATCCTTAAAACTAGCAAACAAACAAACTGACGAACTATATGATTCCCTATACCTAGGAGACTCAATCAACGTATCTACTCCAGATGAAGTTATCACTAAAAACATACCACTTGATCCAGTCAACTTTAGTTGGAATGAAACAGAAAAAGCAAAGCAAGGTTTAACCACTTCTTTCAATAATCATGATCTATTAATCTCTAGAATCACTAACTTCCTATTTATCTTAGGTTTCCTAATAGCTCTCATTGCTCTACTTGTCGCTCCAGAACCATATAACGGTATTATCTTAGCTCTCTACTTAACCATATTCATTTTAAAGAAAGTTGGTATTCAAACTAAAAACAAAGGTAGTGTTATTGAAAAAGCTACAGGCTTACCCTTACAAAACGGAATCATTAGATTATTCTATACTGATATAGGTCAAGAGATAGCTCACGCTATCATAGACAAGTCTGGTAAATTCTATTGTTTAGTACAAAATGGTACTTACAAGGTACAAATAGACAAGAAGAATCTTGATGGTTCTTATACACCTGTATATCAACAAGGTATTGTGACTGTGACTAATGGGGTTTTGAATATGGGGTTTAGGGTTTAATCTATTTTATATTTTCTTTTTTTTGGTATATGATATAATAAATCTATGAAAAAAAGTAAAAAGTTTGTATTGTATGCTTTTAATTTATTATTAATATTTAGTTTTATTTTTTTAAGCTCTGCTTCTCATGTTTTAGCTGACGCTACTTATTCTTGGGCTAAGTCTATGGGTGGGACGGACTCATATTCAATTTCAGTAGACTCTAGTGGTAATGTCTATACCACAGGATATTTTGATGGCACGGTCGACTTTGACCCAGGTCCAGGTACATATAATCTAACTTCCCCAGGTGGCAGTGATATGTTCATCTCCAAACTAAGCTCCAACGGAGATTTCGTCTGGGCTAAGTCTATGGGTTGGACAGGTTTTGATGAATCACGTTCAATTTCAGTAGACTCTAGTGGTAATGTCTATACCACAGGATATTTTGATGGCACGGTCGACTTTGACCCAGGTCCAGGTACATATAATCTAACTTCCCCAGGTGGCAGTAGTATATTCATCCTAAAACTAAACTCCAACGGAGATTTCGTCTGGGCTAAGTCTATGGGTCGGACAGGTGCAGGACAATCAATCTTCATAGACTCTAGTGGTAATGTCTATACCACAGGATATTTTTATGGCACGACCGACTTTGACCCAGGTGCAGGTACACATAATCTAACTTCCACAGGTGACATTGATATATTCATCTCCAAACTAAACTCCAACGGAGATTTCGTCTGGGCTAAGTCTATG
>CAYLQJ010000016.1:0-11377 GCA_964385945.1 uncultured Candidatus Saccharibacteria bacterium | reverse complement strand
GAGGTAGAATCATAGAAATATTTGGACCGGAGTCTTCAGGTAAGACTACCCTATCCTTGCATATTGTGGCTGAAGCGCAAAAGCTAGGTGGAGTTTGTGCTTATATAGATGCTGAGCATGCTATGGATCCAGAATATACTAAGAAATTAGGAGTGAACATAAACGAACTTCTAATCTCTCAACCAGACAACGGCGAACAAGCTCTCGAAATAGTAGAAAGCCTAGTCCGTACAGGCAAGATAGACGTCGTGGTTATCGACTCTGTGGCAGCTTTAACCCCAAAAGATGAAATCGAAGGAGATATGGGAGCATATCATGTCGGTAAACAAGCTCGCCTTATGTCTCAAGCATTACGTAAATTGACCGCCATTGTCGCCAAATCTAAAACTTCTGTAATCTTTATTAACCAAATCCGTATGCAAATAGGAGTTATGTTCGGTAATCCTGAAACTACACCAGGAGGTAAAGCTTTGAAATTCTATACTTCAGTCCGTCTTGATATTCGTCGTATCGCTCAAATTAAAAAAGGTGAAGAAGTAGTCGGCGGAAGAACTCGTGTCAAAGTAGTAAAGAATAAAGTCGCAGCTCCTTTCAAGCAAACTGAATTTGATATTATTTATAATGAAGGTATCTCTCGTGAAGGAGAAATGATGGCTCTTGGCGAGAAACTCGGTATCATAGAGAAATCCGGTGCTTCGTATTCCTACAAGAATAAAGAAGGTGAAAAGATATCTATGGGGCGCGGATATGACGCGACTCGTACTTGGCTCAAAGAGAATACTAAAGTTATGAAAGAATTTGAAAAAGAAATCCGAGCAAGATTCGGAGAAATCCAAGTAGCGAGTTCTGGGGAATAAACTTGAAAATTATAAGATAAAAGTATAATATACCCATATGGCAACTTTAGAATACAGTGAAATAAGAGAAAAGAAGATTATTATTCATGACGATGAACCTTGTGAAGTTATCGAGTCTCATGTGGCTCGGACCCAGCAACGTAAACCTCAAAACCAAGTAAAACTAAAAAGTCTTATCTCTGGTAAAACTTTCGCAGCTACTTTCCACGTATCTGATAAAGCAGATGAGGCTGATATAGAGAAAAGAGATGTGAAATTCTTGTATGCGAACAAGGGAGAATTCTGGTTCGCAGATCCGGAAGACCCAAAGAATAGATTTAAGCTAGATAGTTCGCTCGTTGGTGACTCTGGCAAATTCTTTAAAGAGAATGGCTTAGTCCAAGCTTTAGTCTGGGATAATGACGGGACCGAACAAACTATCAAGATTACTTTACCTATTAAAATAGAATTCCGTGTCAAAGAGGCACCGCCGGCAGTCAAAGGTAATACTGCTCAAGGAGGAAATAAAATCATCACTCTTGAGAACGGAACTACAGTTAACGCTCCTATGTTTATCGAAGAAGGAGACGTCGTATCAGTGAATACAGAAACTGGTAACTACGTAGAACGTGTGACTAAAATATAGGATTAAATATAAAAATTAAAACAAAAAAGCCCCGCCGTACGGCGGGGCTTTTTTAATTAATATTTAGAATATTATTTAGCTACGAAAGGCAATAATCCCATAAATCTAGCGTGCTTGATAGCATTTGCTAAAGATCTTTGATTCTTTGCAGTTACACCAGTACGCTTGTGGTTTAAGATCTTACCGTTAGGATTGATAAACTTTCTGAGTATATCAGTATCCTTATAGTCTATATATTTTATATTATTTGCTGAAAAGTAATCTTGTTTCATTTTTTTATCTTTTTTGTTATTAATTATTTTACCTTAAAAAGGAATATCTTCTGGGTTTATATCTTCTTCTGGATATTCTATAGAATCCATCTCTCCGCCGTCTTGAGGTTTTGGAGCTGGAGCACTATTCTCTGTAGGAGTATATCCTCCAGTTGCACCAGTAGGCTTTGGTCCAAATTGAGTCTTGTCTGCTACTATCTCTGTACGGTATTTCTTCTCTCCACTGTTCTTGTCGTCCCAACTTCGAGTTTGCATTCTACCTTCGACTAGCATTGAATTCCCCTTCTTCATATATTGAGCTACAGTCTCCGCTTGGCGACCAAACACTACAACGTTATGATAATCAGTGGATTCTTGGCGAGCACCATTTGCATCTTTCCAAACACGATTAGTTGCTAAAGAAAAACTACAAACCTTGATTCCTGATGGCAGTGCTTTAAGCTCTGGATCACGAGTCAGGTTACCTATCACGATTGCTTTGTTTAAATACATAATTTAAATAATTAAATGATAAGATTAAACGGCTACCATTTTCTCTATTTCTTCATCGATTTCTTTTTCATCGATAGGAACGACTTCTTCTTCACCTTCTTTTTTAGCGGTGAAAGTTTTTCTCTTAATACCACCTTCTTTGCTAGGGAATCTCTTTTGAGCAAGAGTATTTTCCTTAACTGTTTTAAGTATTAAGAATCTTATAATGTTAGGATTCAAATCTAGTTTCTTTTTTAATTCTAAGATACTAACAGAATCCATTTCAAACTTAACCCAACCGAAGTAAGCATTATCAAACTTACTACGCACGTTCTGCACCACCTTTAGCATTGTGTAAGCTAATGGTATCATTTTTGGCATCTCTTCAGAGATGAATTCACCTTTAAAACTTGTTATAAGTTCTTTAAGGTCACCAAAAATGGTAGGCACTTCTTCTTCAGACAAAGTTGGTACCAAAAGGTAACCTACTTCGTAGATTTTTGTGTTTAATTCGACTTCTTCTAAATTTTTTTCCTTTTCCTTCATATCGGTATATATTAGCAGAAAGAATCAGATATGTAAAGATGCCTAGAAACAAGACAAAAATCATGATAATATTAATATATGAATAATAAAGAATTAGAGATAAAATTTTTAAAAATAGATAAAAATGAAATCAAAGGCAAATTAGCAAATATTGGAGCTGTATTAAAAACACCTGAATACACAATGAAAAGAAAAACCTTTGATTTCTCTAAAATTGCACCTGGAAAGAATAAATGGGGCAGAATAAGACAAGAATCAGAATGTACAACCATGACAATCAAAGAGATTAGTGGAAATACTATAGAAGATGTATATGAAACTGAAATTATTGTAAATGATTTTGACAAAGCTTGTAAAATATTTGAAGAGTGTGGCGTTCCTGCTAAATCATTCCAAGAAAACAAACGCGAAGAATGGATATATAATAAAGATACATCCATAACGATAGATACATGGCCAGGACTCTTACCTTTTATAGAAATTGAATCTGACACTATAGAAAAAATTAATGACTGTGTTGATAAGTTAGGATTTAATTATAATGAAGGACTTTTTGGAAGTATTGATATAATATATGAAAAAGAATTAGGTATCCCAAAAGAAGAAATTATAATTTTACCGGAAATAACTTTTAATAAAGTCCCTACTAAATAAAAATACCGCTTATTTTATGTTAAGCGGTACTAAACTATATTTTTATAATATAGTTTTTTGAATTTTTGGATAATTATAACCCTCGTTAGATTCCATACACCATCCTTTTTCTTTTCCTGGAATACGGCAATTAAAATTACAAAATGGACTGACAGTTAGTCGCAAAGGTATTTTATTTACATCTTCGTGAACCAAATATTTATCTAAATAATTTTTAAGCTCTGTTGATGTATTTGTATCTTTGAAACTAAAACCCAAATCTTTTCTCATATAACAAAAATAAATTAGTAGATTTGGATCAATTCTTAAATAATCCCCAAATGCCTCTTCGCACTGATTACTAAAAATACAAGTATTACAAGGAGATTTTTGTCTATCAATAGTCTCACTAACTTTAACTTCCAATAATGCATTATTTAGTAAGTGAAACTTTAACCTATCTCTACCTAGAATATATCTATCTCTTTCTATTTTCTGAATATTTGGTATTTGTCTAATGACAGGTCTCCAGTCTAAAAAAAATTTTTGATAATATTCATGGTTTTCTGGTGTCCACATTAAAGTATATAACTTGAGTCGGGCACCATAATTTTCAATAATTTTTACTTGGGAATTCAAATCACCAACAAAACCTTTCAATAAAACACGATTAAAAGATATTTTTAATCCAAGATTTAAAGATTCTTCTATACCGGTAAAAAATTTTTGATAGTCACCATAACCACCCGATATTTCTTTAAACAACAAAGGATTAGTTGTATGCCAACTTATCCTTAATTTATTTAATCCTGCATCAAAAAGTTTTTGGTTGAATTTACTAAGCAATTGAGCGTTCGTTGTAATATTAACCTGAAATCCCATTTGAGTTAAATTAAATACCATATCAGAAATATCGTAATTTTTGTCTTTCCACAAAAGTGGTTCCAAAGCTCCAATCTCTAATTTTGATGCTCCCCCAATCTCCTTCCATAGAGATGCAATGCGTAAAACATCTTTAAGCTTCATCATTTCCATTTTTATTTTTTTTAATAAAGTTTAAAATTTTATTTACAATATCCTTCGGACTTACGTTATCTGTATCTATGATTATTAAATTCATAGATAAAAAAGCTAATTGCATTTTGTCTAGTAAAATTGAATTTTCCTCAATCCAATTAATAGATTCATTTCGAGATAAAATTCTTTGATCTCTAACTTTTGAACTGGCCACAAGTAAAAATGAAAAATCTGGCTTTAGAATACCAATCTCATTATGAATCTTTTTTATGTCAGGATCCATTACAGAATGATAAACAAAAGTTGATGCTATGTAACGGTCAGAAACTACAGTACGCGATTCAAGATTTTTTTTGATATCTTCTGAATCAGACTGCACAGCAAGACGATAAAAAGAATACCTGCCAAATATATTCAAAGGAGACTCAACTTTAGTTTTAAAGTTTAAAAAAACATCTCCGGGAGATTTATAATAGGTGGCATTTATTTCTTCGGCAAGTAATTTTGAGACAGTTGTTTTTCCTACGCCATCGACTCCTTCTATGGTAATAAAAATATTCTTTTTCATAATATAGAAATTATTTTTTGTTTAATTCCTATATTTAACTCATCTCCTATACTCTTATTGTTTAAGATTTTTCCAAAAGGAGAAACAGGGGTAACAATAATAACAACAATACCATTGACTTCAAATTTTTTACCACCACCAACAGGAGAATATAAGTAGTGCTTAAGTTCTTTTTTTTCATTCTCTGTTATTACAACGTTCCCAACGTGAACATTACTATTATTACTAACAGTATCTATCTTTAATAAAAAAGATTGCAGTTCAACTAAATCCGCCCTAAGTTCCAAAATCTTTTTCTTGTAGCCATTAACTAGATACTGAGCTTCTTCTTTGAAAGTGTCATACCTAGAAACCATTGCACCACCATGACTGTTTGCTTCAGTCTGTGCTTCGTCTTGTGCTTTAATGTTGTTTTGAATTTCTATTTCCATAGAATTCTTAAGCTGTTTAAAAAGCATTAAAATATCCATCCTATTCAGTTTTAAATTAACAAATTATTTCAACCTTAGAATACCACACTTTTTTTAAAAAACAATAGATTACAAAACCTAATTTTTAAATATTTATTAAAAATGAAGTGAATTATTTAGCTAAATTTAGCTCTACTAGGAAAGTGGAACCCTTGAATTCCCCCTCAGATTCGGCCCAAACACGGCCTCCATGAGCCTCTACTACGAGCTTTACAGAGAATAAACCATATCCAGTACTATCCACATTGACCTTTACAGAATTCTTGCCTCTTCCGCCTTCGGTAAACAAATTCTTTTTATCTTCGTCAGTAATACCAACTCCAGTATCTTTAACACTGAATAATAATTTATCTTCTTTCTTTATTAAGCTTACGGTAATGCTACCCTCTTTTGTATAACGAACAGCGTTTTCTACTAAGTTATTAGTCACTTCTTTTAACCAAAATGCGTCTCCAGAGATTATAAATTCTCCTTCTTCTATATTTAATTCCATTTTCAAACCTTTAGCTTCCGCCGGAGCACGACGGGATTCGGCACTATCTAAGACCATAGCTTTAAAGTCGAGTGGTATCATCTCGTATTTCACAATACCCTTCTCTAGATTAAAAGCGTTCAATACTAGATCAACGGTCTTGATACCTTCATTGTCAGAGTCCAATCCTTTTTGAGACATATCTTTTAATTCTGGAGTCAGATTCCCAAAACCTCCGCCTACCATTTCAGCAAAAATATATTTGGATCGAGTAAAAGAAGCTTTGACTTTATGAGTAATAAGGTGAACTAGGGACTCTCTTTGGACTAATAGGCTTTGAAGTTCAGTATTTAGTTTCTCAATTCTCTCTCTTTGATTACTTTCCTTGCGGTAATTATTAAAAATCAAAATAGAAATACCTACAGCAAATAAAAGTGTAATCAAAGTCATAACCAAACTACCGGTATTTTTAACAAAGAATAATTGCCCTAAAATAAATATTACCAAACCAACAACGATATAATGAGTTCCAATAACTTTAAATTTAAAAATGTCTAATTCAAAAACAGCATAAATAATAACCAAAAGGAATATCGGTAAGATGAAAAGACTATAAAGATTAATTTCATACAGACCAGTGACAGCAGAGATGTATTCAGTCGAACCAAAGACTGTCAGGAATAAAAACATAGCTGACAAGACAGTCAGGTCAGCACGCCTATCTAGACGATCCATAGTTTTATTGAAAAGAGTTTTAACTATATAAATAAGGAAAATCAATCCTATCAAACTTTCAACTACTAATTTGTATAAATCTAAAGTAGTATTATTCTCAGCTTCGCAAACTGGTTGATAAAAACTCACCAAAGCAGTATTGGAAAATGTTAAATATAAAGGAAACAAAGTTAGTAAGAATAAAAAGAATTTTAAAGCAGGAGGCAAATCTTTCTCTCTGATAAAGATAAAAGCAAAATAAAAAGCTAAAATATAGAAAATTATTTCAAAATAAACCAAGAGAGACCAAATCGAATATATTAAATTGTAATCATTACTTGTCCAAATAATAACATCGCCTATCAGCCATAAAGAGAAGAAGGTAACGAAAACTAGAAAAACTTTAGAAAACAAATTGTATTTAGCTTTAATAAAAATAAATACTCCCAAAAACATGGAAAGAACTGCCGGGATAATATGAGAATAATAAATTAAATTATTATCTATATTATCTAATTGAGCATATGCTAAACAAGAATTAATAAAATTTTCCATACAATTAACTTAATTTAATATTAATAATAATATTTTTGTCATAAATCAACCACCTGGTGTCTTCTTCAATATCAATTGGCGGAATTGGCACGATCAAGGGCTTTAGCCCGGTCAACCTGAAACATTCTTCCATAGAAGGTAATAAAACTTTTTTAACAAAACTCTTATCATCCCCTGTTAATAAAAAATTTTCAAACAAAATACCATGACAACAATAAACCAACATGTCTTTTAAATAATATGAATTAGCATTACCTCCTTTTCTTGCTAACCAAGAAGAAGCATCATAAAAAATATATTCTTTATCATAATTCAAAGTTTTAAAAAGATTTTTATGAAAATCCACTAAAGACTCACCCCACAAAGTCCTTACTTCTTTTATTTTTTTGCCATCATATTTATCAAAATCAACAATAGTAATTTTTTCAAAATCTTCTTCTCCTTTTTTATTAACACCATGACTAACATGAAGAACACCTAATGAATGCTTAAAAGGATTATTTGAAGTAAATTTATCATCTAAATATTCAGAAAAAACTGGAGTAAAATTAAAATCTTTTGCTAATTCTAAAAACCATTTTGTATCATGATTTGGTGTTGCTACTTGTTTACTACTAATACCAAATAATCCTAAATCCTTTAAAGGTTCCGGAATATCTCCATCTAATAGTGCTTCTATTTTTCTAACTAATTCTTTATCGTTTTGTCTCTCTTTTAAAATTTTTAATGCCTCTGAGGGAGTCGTATAAATTGTATCATTGAAAGACTCACGATTAGACATTATTTCATTATAATCAAAGGGTGTTTCCATATTATTGTGTATTTTCTTCTAAAATTGTTTCCCCTTCTAAACCTTCTAGTGTTTGTACTATTTGGTCTAATATTTCTGGTTCTGGTGAGGCTTCTTGTATAGAGAGACACAGACCATCCTCGATATCTTGTTCACTACACAAAACTTGAGTGCAGAGATTCGTAGTAGTGCAAAGATTAGTACAGTCTTCATTCTCACATTTTTCAAAATCATATGCCCGCATATGGTATTGGCTATACAAGGAAAGGTTATTCGGAGGGCACTCTTCTACTAGACAATCACGGTAAAAACAATTCTCAATAGAATTATCGCAAGCAGTCTCGACTAAGAAATCGTAATCTTTTTTAAAATATAGATTATAAAAAGCTGAAAAAAGCACCAAAAATAGGGAGAGAAAAACAAAGACCAAGAAATAGTTGGGGTGTCTTTTTCCGATATTTTCTTTTGTTTCAGAAGTATTTAAAACTTCTTTGTTTTCCTCCATAGGATATTTTTATTATATCATATTAAATAAAAATCAATACAGTACCAATAAGCATTAAAAAAATCGCAAAAAATTTAATCTTCAAACTTGCTTCAGTAATATTCTCTTCAACTATTTTTGGAAAAAATTTTGTACCTAAAATAGCTAAAATCAATACTATCGCCGGCTGGAAGCTCCCTACTAAATAGACTAAAGTCACCGGGGCTAAGAGGAGCGCATAATTGGTTAATAAATTCCCTCCTATGGTTAGAAATTCGCTAGTGATATTTAAGAAAAATATTTTCTTACCTCCAGTCTTATTCATAAAATGAAATTCATTCCTATATTTGGGTACCAAAAGATAAATTAAAATACCACTTATTCCTAATCCTACGTATTCCCAAAAAGAAGACACCCAAAAATTATTTTCAATAGTAACGTATTTAAATAGGACTCCTGAAACCGCAACCAAAAAACAAGCTATCGCCATATACAAAACAGGTTTATGCTTTATTTTCTTTTTCTCCCCTTGCCAATCTATGGATATAATACCTACCCCAATTAAAATAATTAATGAACCTATCAATTCTTGACTAGTCAAAGTCTCTCCTAAAAATAAATAACCTAAGATATAGCCAAATACCGGCACAGTCAAAAACCAAGGTACTATATTTGAGACTTCTTCGATCTCTAAAGCAAATAAATAAAAAATAATCCAAACTATGGTTAAGACTCCAGCAATAAATAACAAAACTTTATCTATTAAAGGAATACCAAACAAATCCGGCACAAAGATAAAAATACCTAAAGCAATAAATAAACCAATCAAACTAGAAAATAAAACTAAACCTCCCGAGCTACGTTCACGTTCTTTATCAGAAAAATTCAAAACTAAATAGTTATCAAAAATATTTACTATTGCCCAAAGAAAAGTAGCTATTAAAGCCATCAAAAACCAATTCATAATAAAATCATTCTATCATATCGGTAACTTTTACGAAACCAAATACAAAAACCATTCCTCGTTTGAAGAATGGTTTTTGGAGAAATATTTATTTAGGAATATTTTTTATAGTTTAAATTGAGTCGAAATTAGAAACCACCGAAGCCCATACCTATCATGTGACCTATCTTTTTACCTTTACCTTTACCTGCTTTCTCCCCCATTTTAGTAAGCTTGTCTTTCATAAAAGTAAGGCGAGCATCTGCTTGAGCTTGAGTTATGACACCTTTAGAAACTAAAGCTTGTAAATGTTCTTTCATTCTTACTTCGGCTTGTACTTTCATTTTTGCTTTTAAAGTCTCTTCACTAATACCTTTTGATTTCGCGAGTTCCATAAAGTTCATGCCTTTGGACCAAGCTTCTTTGACTTCAGCACTACTAATACCTAAGATTTTAGCTTGCTCATCAAACATAGTAGCCTGCATAGTAGCTCGCTCTTCTACAGTGAACTTTGCAAATCCGTTACCTGCTCCGCCCATAAAAGCCGAAGTCGGTGACGCGAATCCAAAATAAAATGATAAAGCTAGAGCACCAAGACCAACATAAGATAATACTTTTTTATTTTTCATATTTTTAAATTTGTCCCGTTAATGGGAGCGAATTAAGTTAATAATCTATAGCAGTGATATCTACTGCTATATGTTATTACACGCGAGTTACTCAATTATTTCAATACGATAAGATTTTTGTATTTTAATCTTTTGACTAGGGTGCACAGGTCTTGCTTTTACGTCTCCGCGGTAATATCTATGCATCGGACCGAAGACTGGAACTCGAGGATCTTCACCCCATCTAGGAATGCGACTTTGCCTATCTATTTTAGACATAACAAAACTAAATAAAACCACCAAGAAAATAAAAATAAATAAAGTATAGGCTATAGGTTTCTTATAGACGAAAGAATATTTACGGACTAATATTTCTAAGACTACAAGCATTCCCAGAGCAAACATAAATATCAACCACGGTAAAGAGAAAATAAATTTACTCCAAGCCAAGAATGACCCCGGGTTCCCGGCAAAAGCGAGCTTCTCACGAGAAACCAAAACCATAAAACTAGCAAAATATAGAACTATTAAAAAAGAGACTACAATAAACAAAATCTTTAGGATAGATTTCAATACAAAATACCATCTAGGTTTCATTTTGATCTTCCCCTCTTCAATTAAGGCGGTTATTTTATCTTCTATTTTTTTTATTTGTTCTGTCATAGACTTTTATCTTTGATTAATAATTTTAACTTTTCTTTAGCACGAATTATACGCACACCGACAGTAGATACAGGAATAGCCAAAACCTCTCCAATCTGCTTGTAGTCCATCTCTTCATAAAAATAAAGAACTAATACTTCACGATATTTTGGATCCAATTTATTCAGATACTCTTCTAGAATCTTCTCGGTAAAAAATGCTTCAGTATCTGTATCTGCTTTCTCAAGGGCTTCGGGATGAGGGAAAAAAGTATCAAAATCTATTGGCAAAATCTTTTGGGTTATCTTCTTTCGGATTTGATTCACGAATTCATTATGCGCAATACGGTATATCCAAGGCGAGAACTTACGCGATTCATCAAAACTTTGAATATTTTGATAAGCTTTAATGAATACGTCTTGAACCAAGTCTTCTATATCTACCTTGTCTTGAATGAATTTTCGTGCATAGCGTTTTAATTTCTCTACGTAACGATTTATCAGTATTCCAAATTTTTCTTTATCTCCTTTCTTTATTTCTATAACTATTTCTTCGTCTGTTTGTGTATTTAAAATGGCTTTTGCCTCCATTACTATATAATACACCCGAAGTGAGATTTTATTACAAAAAAAAATCCTTATGAAAAATAAAGATGTTTTAATTGTCCGTCCTCATGGATTCGAACCATGGACCCCAGAGGTATAAGCTCT
>CAYLQJ010000015.1:0-11534 GCA_964385945.1 uncultured Candidatus Saccharibacteria bacterium | reverse complement strand
CGCCATTAGAAGTTTTTAATGAATGTGTTGCACTTCAATGTTGAATGTACCAATAAAATGTTTGCAAAAAAGGTCTTTATGTTATATAGTTTAGGTAAGTGCTACTGCGCTTTTTTTATTATTTAATTATTAGTTTATATAAAAAATTATATGGAAAGAGATTATCCGTTAGAAAAAGTTAGAAATTTTGGAATTATTGCTCACATCGATGCTGGTAAGACTACCACTACTGAGCGTGTTTTGTTTTATACAGGTGTTTCTCACAAAATAGGTGAAGTTCACAATGGTGAGACTACTACAGACTGGATGGAGCAAGAGCGTGAAAGAGGTATAACTATTACTTCTGCTGCTGTTACTTGTTTCTGGACTCCTACATATGATTTAACTAATAAAGCTAGAAAGCACCGTTTTAACATTATCGACACTCCAGGTCACATAGACTTTACAGTGGAGGTAAAACGTTCTCTACGTGTACTCGACGGAGCTGTAGTAGTATTCGACGGTGTGGCTGGAGTAGAGCCTCAATCTGAGACCAACTGGCGTTATGCTGACGAAGCTAGCGTTCCTCGTATTTGTTTTATCAACAAACTAGATAGAACAGGTGCATCTTTTGAACATTCATACAAGACTATTTTAGATAGACTTTCTAAAAAAGCAGTTAGAGTTCAAATTCCTATTGGACTTGAAGAAAAGCATGAAGGTGTTATCGATCTTTTGAAAATGAAAGCTTATTACTTTGAAGGCGAAATGGGTAATCAAGTTATTGAAAAAGAAATCCCAGAAGAATACAAAAAAGAGGCTGAAGGATATCATGCTGAACTTGTAGAGAGAATAGTTGAAAATGATGAAGTTTTAATGACTGAATACCTAGACGGTATGGTTCCTAGTGTTGATACTTTGAAAAAAGTATTAAGAAAAGCTGTTATTGCAAACCAGATCTTCCCAGTTTTTGCAGGTTCTGCTTTGAAAAACAAAGGAGTTCAGTTAGTTCTAGATGCTGTGATAGATTATCTACCAGCTCCAACAGATATCCCTCCTATCCCTGGTATTATCCCAAGCACAGAAGAACCAACAGTGAGAAAAGCTTCAGATGCTGAACCTTTCTCAGCACTCGCTTTCAAAGTAGCGACAGATCCTTTCGTAGGACAGCTCATTTTCTTCCGTGTATATTCTGGAAGTCTTTCAGCAGGAAGTTATATTTACAATCCTCGTACAAGAAACAAAGAAAGAATAGGACGTATCTTGCGTATGCATGCCAACGACCGTGAAGAAGTGAAGAAAGTTTTCGCTGGAGAAATCGCTGCAGCTGTAGGACTGAAAGATACTATTACTTCCGACACTATGTGTGATGAAGATTCACCTGTAGAACTAAACCGTATCGTTTTCCCAGAACCTGTTATCTCTCTACGTATTGAACCAAAGACTAAAGCTGACCAAGAGAAAATGGGTATGGCTTTAAACCGTCTAGCTCAAGAAGACCCTACTTTCAAAGTTAGTACTGACCAAGAAACAGGCGAGACTATCATCGCTGGTATGGGAGAATTACACCTTGAAATCATCGTGGATCGTCTAAAGAGAGAATTCACTGTGGATGCTAACGTTGGTAAGCCTCAAGTAGCCTACAGAGAGACTATCAATAGTAGTGCAGACGCAGAAGGTAAATATATCAAGCAATCTGGAGGACGCGGTAACTACGGTCACGTTAAGATTAAAGTTAAACCTATGATAGCTTTGACTAAAGAAGAAGTAGCTGACTTACCGAAAAATACAAAGAGAAGTGAAGGTTTTGAATTCATCAATACTATCAAAGGAGGAGCTATCCCTCAAGAATATATTGCTCCTTGTGAAAAAGGATTCAAAGAAGGTCTCGATCGTGGAATATTAGCAGGATTCAAAATGGTGAACGTTTCTGTAGAGCTTTGGGACGGATCTTTCCACGAAGTTGACTCTAACGAAATGGCTTTTAAAATAGCCTCTAGTATGGCTATCCAAGATGCATGTAGAAGTGCAAAACCAGTTATCCTAGAGCCTATGATGAAAGTTGAAGTCGTTACACCAGATAAATTCATGGGAGACGTTACAGGTAACCTTTCTTCAAAACGTGGACTTATCGAAGGTATGGAAGCTCGTGGTATGAACCAAGTTGTGAAAGCTGTGGTGCCATTATCTGAAATGTTCGGATACATGACAGGACTACGCTCTATGACTGAAGGCCGTGCCTCATTCACTATGGAATTCTTGCGTTACGATATAGTTCCAAACAACGTAGCAGAAACTATCATCGCAGCTAGAAAATAAATTCTCACAGGTCGAACCATGTGTACATGGGGAAAGAACAGAGGCATTGTCTCTGTTCTTTTGTTTTCCATCAGATAAAATCTATCATATTAGTCTTATTATTATATTTTCTTGCATATTTTTTTAAGGGGGGGGTAAAATTAGGTTATTATAAAATAAAATTATACATACTATGAATTTTGATGAATTTAAGAATCTTTTAGAACGAGTAGAAAAAGGTGAAGCTACATCAGAAGAAGATTTAGCTGCTTTGCAAATGCTTGATGTGTCATTAGATATGATGAAGTTTTTTTTTGCACGAAATTAAGGTCGCTAAAGTAAGACAAGAACTTAATAAATAATTTTATATAAATATATGGAAGATAAAATAGGAATTGGTAGAGGTATAACAGGAGATGAATTAGAAAGACAACTTCAAGAAGAATTAGGAGAAAAAAATCCTGAAAGTCTTGAAATTAATGAAACAAATAATGAGGTTGTTGAATCTTCAGAAATAAAAGAAGAAAATAAATTAGAGCAATCTTTAACTAATCAAGTAGAAGTTTTAGAAAAAAAATCTAATGCTGTAGAAAAAACTTACGAAGAAATTGGAGGAGAAGAAGGAGTCAAAGAAGTTTTAGATAAAATGGATGTAAGCACAAAAGAAGAACTTAGCTTTGCTCTTGAAGAGAAACTAAAATCTCTTATTGCTAAAAAAAGTGAAATGAACAACAGTTTATTTAATACAGCTGATGCTTTAACCCCTGGTTTTATGAAGGACGGTGAAAAACTTAATGGTGCAGACATTCTGGCAGGAATTACCGGTTTTATGACTGGACTTGCTGGTTCAATGGCATCAAGTCAAGGATTATTAGGAAAACAACTAGAATATTTTGTTAATAACCCAGAAGGTGGTGGTAGTGATTTTACTACATTCTGGACTGCTATTATGGGAGCTATGTTGGTTCCTATTGCTTTGCGTTTAGGTGCTAGTGTTCCTCCTGTTGTTGCTGGAACGATGCATGGAGTTGCTCAAATGCCAGCTCGTTTAGTTAATTTGGGTAAGACTTTGGTGGCAAAATTTCAATTACGACGGGTTAAAAAAGATTAAATTTTAATAAAAATAATAAAATAACAAAATTCCCATAGGTCGGACCTATGGGAATTTTTTTGTTTACTTTTAAAGTGATTTGTGTTTAAATTCCAATGAGATTAGTTTTTTAACTTATAAATACATTTAAGATGAAAGATCTTAGTAAAAAAGAAATGTTAACTATAACATTTTCTTTAAAAGAATTTAATGCTACTGATATTGAAACTTTAGTTAATCTAGAAGAGTTTAGAAAATCTTTTAAAGACATGGCTTTTATGGATCCAAGTGATTTTATTTTAGATAATTTAACTCAATCAGAAAAAGAAATGATTGATTTAAATATGAAAAAGATAAATATTTACTACAAAATGGGATTAATTCGCCATTACCTATATCCTCCAAAATTAACTCCATTCTCTAAAAAAGCATTTGAAGAGACTGGTCATAACCAAAAAAATGTTAAACCGATAAAAGGTTTAGGAATGGAATTTGTGTTTGGGTCTAAAAGATTTATAAAACCCTCTCTGAAATAGCAAATACTTGAAACATGGCTCTAAAAAGTCGTGTTTTTTATTTATCAAAATATGTGTTATAATGAAAATCTATGCAATCAAATTTAGAAAAAGTGAAGGTGTTTGTTTCCCAAAAGAAGGTATATATACCACTTATTATTATCGTGGCTATTGTCGCTATTTTCCTATTTAAAAACGGTAACGACGTAACTTTGACCAAGGTAGAATCCAATTATGGTAATTTACTCCAAACAGTTAAAGCTACAGGTCAAGTGACTTCTGTTACAGATTTAGACTTGTCTTTCAAGAAACAAGGAATAGTCAGATCTATATCCGTGGAAGTTGGCTCCAAGGTTAAAAAAGGTCAAGTTCTAGCTAATCTTTCTTCAGGAAGTGAATCTGCAGACTTGTCTCGTGCTCGTGCAAGTGTGGCTGTAGCCGAAGCCAAACTAAAGAAGGTTTTAGAAGGCGCTACAAGTGAAGAAATCACTTTGGCCCGTGTTTCTCTGGAAACTGCTAAAACTGATCTAGCGAATGCTACTAATACTCAAAATACTTTGGTTAGAAATGCTTATTCTAATTTATTGAATTCTAACATTGAAGCTGTATCATCAAATACTAATGACAACAAAACTCCTCCAACTGTGAGTGGTACTTATAATTTAGGTAAAGAAGGATCTATTACTTTAAGTGTCTATAATACTGGTTCTGGTGTGCTTTATTCTGCATCTGGTTTAATATCAGGCACAGGTACAGTTAGTACAACTAACCCTCAAAAAATAGGGGATTCAGGTCTATATATTCTTTTCCCATCTAGTAACGATATGGCTGGCTCTACTTGGATTATTGATATTCCAAACAAAAAAGCATCTGACTATTTAACTAATCAAAATGCTTATGACTCTGCGATAAAGACAAAAGATGCGGTATTGTCTTCTGCTCAATCTTTAGTTAATCAAAGAGAGGCAGAGTTATCCTTAAAACAAGCCGAGGCTCGTGGTTCTGATATTGCTTTAGCTGAAGCTGAGATATTATCTGCTAAAGCAGGACTACAACAAGCAGGCGCTAACTATGAAGATATTTTGATTCGTGCTCCTCAAAACGGAACTGTGACTAAAGTAAATATTAAATATGGTGAAGTTAGTGAAGCTAATAAAAGCTCTATCGTTTTACAAGATGTTTCTAACCTATACGTAGAAGCTTTGATAAATGAATCCAATATCGCAAATATCGTAATAGGGCAACCCGTAGAAATAACTTTCGACGCATTAGGTGATTTGAATAAATTCACTGGTACCGTGTCTCATATTGATCCTTCTTCTGAGACGACTGAAGGTATTGTGAATTACAAAATTAAAGTTTCTATCAATGAGAAAAATCCTAATATCAGACCAGGTATGAATTCTGAAATAACAATCACTACTTTGAATAAACCTGAAGTTCTAGCTATTTCCAAAGCAGCGATAGTAGAACGTGAAGGTAAATCATATGTAAACGTGATAACAAATGAAAAGAAGAATACTTACAAAGAAGTAGAAGTGACAACTGGAGTTTTAGGCGATGGTAATATGATAGAGATTCTCTCTGGTGTTACACGTGAAGATAATATCGCAATAGTTACTAAAAATTAAATGATTCAAAACAAATCTAAAAATTCTTTTTCTCGCAATGCGTCTGTTGGTTGGTTTTTAGCTAAAAGAGAACTACAACGGGCGAATATTTGGACTACGACTTTGATAGTCGCGGTGATGACTTTAACCTTTTTGAACCTTATCGTGGTTTCTGGAATTTTAGTTGGACTTATCCAAGGTTCTGAAGATGCTCAAAAGAAATATGCTATTGGAGATGTTGTGATTTCTCCGTTCCTTAATCGTTCTTCTATTTTACAAACTCCAGAAGTGGTAAGTATAGTAAAGACTATTCCAGGATATCAGAATCATACTGTTCGCTATTCCGGAAGTGCTCGTGTGGAATCTAATTATAAAGAAACTGTGGCTCCTGGGGTAAGTAGAGATAGTGCTGGTGCTTCTATTTTAGGTATTGATCCAAGAGAAGAAGAAAAGTTTTCAGATATTTCTAAATTCGTAATTCGAGGAAGTTTTTTGGAGCAAAATGATGGAGATAGTGTGATTTTAGGTAAAAATTTACTTTATGAATTTACACCGATAGATGCGCCTGGATTTAAAAGTTTGAAAAATGTTGAGATTGGTTCACGAGTCAAAGTAACTTCAGGTAATACTTCTAAAGAGTATTTTGTTAAAGGTATACTTTCTTCTAAGGTGGGGGATTTCGATAGTTCTTTGATCATGATAGAGAGTGAAGCTCGCAAACTTATAAACCGTCCAGACTTAGATGCGAACACTATTGCGATTAAATTATTGCCAGGTACAGATCCGTTAGCAGTACAGCAATTCCTTATAGATAGTGGAGTGGGAGAATATGCTCGTGTACAAACAGCCTCTGAGGCTTTCCCTCAATTTTTACAAGATATAAAAGCAACTTTTGCTATTCTGGGTTCAGCTATTTCTGGTATCGGGCTCGTAGTCGCTTCTATCACTATCTTTATTGTGATATTCGTGAACGCTATAACTCGCAGAAGATATATCGGTATTTTGAAAGGTATTGGTATAAATAAAAGTGCGATTTTGTATTCTTATATTTATCAAGCGACTCTATATGCATCTGCTGGTATAGCTATCGGTATGATAGTAGTTTTTGCTTTTATTAAACCTTACTTTACAGCCAATCCGATAAACTTTCCTTTCTCTGACGGTATTCTAGTCGCGACATTATCGGGTTCTTTAGGTAGAGCTGGGATTTTATTAATCACTACTATGATAGCTGGTTATATCCCAGCAAATATAGTTATTAAACAAAATACACTTTCTGCTATATTGGGTAGATAATTAATTTTAAAAAATATGATACAAGCTAAAAATCTTACAAAAATATTCCAAAGTGGTGATCAGCAAATTATTGCATTAGATAATCTTACTTTTACTGTACCTAACGGACAGTTTTTGACCATCACTGGTAAATCTGGAAGTGGTAAATCTACTTTATTGTACCAACTTGGACTTCTCGATATGCCTACGAAAGGGGAAGTCTATATTGACGGTAAAGAATGTGTGAATCTAAAAGAAGAAGAGCGTACTATCGCTAGACTTGATGATCTCGGATATATTTTTCAAGACTATGCCATCCTGCCGTCTTTGACAGCGCTCGAGAATACTATGCTTCCACTTTTGATGCAGGGTTATGATAAAAAAGAAGCTATTGAAAAAGCAAAATATGCATTGGATAAAGTAGGACTACTCGATCGTATGAATAACCTCCCTGGAGCTCTCTCAGGAGGTCAGCAACAACGTGTATCTATCGCGCGCGCTATTTCTCATGATCCAAAGATAATCTTTGCTGACGAGCCTACAGCGAATCTAGACTCAGAAACTTCAGCAAGCGTGATTCAAGCATTTGTAAAATTAAATCAAGAAGGTCAGACTATAGTCATGGTGACTCACGAAGAAGAGTATGCTCAGATGGCAGACAGGACTATAAAAATGGCTGACGGCAAAATAGTCAGTGATATTTTAAATAAAAAATAATTTATATTTATTAAAACCTTTACTTTTTACCTATTTGTGGTAAGATATTTATGAATTCAAAAACCGATATTGTTCATCATATAAAATTTTTAAAATGTTAAGTACCGCTAATGATGGGGTTTTCACCAAAACCCAAGCCTTTAATTATTTGAAAGTTTTGTTAAAAGTTCCCAAAAAGGCAACAATTAATAAAAATTTCTTCAAATTATTTTTTAAGTCAGCTGATGGATTGTATATGTTAAAAACTTCTGAAGAATTGATTATTTCAATTTTTTCAGAAGAAGGTTTAGCTGACATGAATCAGCAGTACTTTATTTTGAAAACAGAAAATGCGACTGCAGCCAAAGTGCTAAAAAGTCAAATTTTCAATACAGTCAAAGATCGGCTAAAGATAGCCTGATTTATGAGTTAATTGTTTAACTGGGTGTCTTGTATAAGGTACCCAGTTTTTTTATTTGACATTGTTTTTAAATCTGATAATATAGAAATAACTGCAATTTCGCAGTTTTTTAGTTCGTAATTTTATAAATTTATTATTAGTTAATTTATTTAGTAATTAGGCCTTAGCAACTGGTTTTCGTATGTTGAGTCTTAATTAGTAAACCAAAAAAATTTTATGGCAGAAGAATTTAAAAGAGATAAACCTCACGTAAACGTAGGTACAATTGGTCACGTTGACCACGGAAAGACTACTTTAACAGCAGCTATTTTGAATTGTCTTCAATTAGCAGGTAATACTGTTAGAATGAAGGACGTTAGTCAAATCGACAATGCTCCTGAAGAAAAAGCTCGTGGAATCACCATTAACATTTCTCACAACGAATACGAAACTCAAGCTCGTCACTATGCTCACATTGATGCACCAGGACACGCTGACTACATTAAAAACATGATCACAGGTGCTGCTCAAATGGACGGTGCTATTCTTGTGGTGGCTGCTACTGACGGTGCTATGCCTCAAACACGTGAACACATCCTTCTTGCTAAACAAGTTGGTGTTCCAAAAATCATTGTTTTCCTTAACAAATGCGATATGGTTGATGATAAAGATATGATTGACCTAGTTGAAGAAGAAATCCGTGAATTACTTACAAAGCAAGGTTTCGACGGCGCAGGAGCTCCTGTTATCCGTGGATCTGCTCTAAAAGGTCTTGAAGCGACAAGTGCTACTGATGAATGGGCAATGAAAATCCTTGAACTTACAAGTGCATTAGATACTTATATCCCAGTGCCAGAAAGAGACATTACAAAGCCTTTCCTTATGCCAGTAGAAGATATCTTCTCAATCGAAGGACGTGGAACAGTTGTTACAGGTAAAATCGAAAGAGGAGTAGTAAAGGTAGGAGAAGAAATCGAAATCGTTGGTATTAAAGCAACTTTAAAATCAACAGTTACAGGTATTGAAATGTTCAACAAAAACCTACAAGAAGGTATGGCTGGAGACAACGCTGGTATCCTTTTAAGAGGTTTAAAGAAAGAAGATATCACTCGTGGACAAGTTCTAGCGAAAGTAGGAACAGTTACTCCACACGATAACTTTACAGCTGAAATCTACGTTTTGAAGAAAGAGGAAGGTGGTCGCCACACTCCATTCTTCAAAGGCTACAAACCTCAATTCTACATCCGTACTACAGACGTTACAGGTGATGTTACTCTAGAAGAAGGAAAAGAAATGGTTATGCCAGGAGATAACGTTAAAATTACAGTTAAATTAGTTACCCCAGTTGCTCTAGAAGAATCTCAAAAGTTTGCTATCCGTGAAGGAGGTAAGACTGTTGGAGCTGGAGTTGTTACAAAGATCTTAGGTTAAAAATATGGGTCAAACTTATAGATAATATAAGTCGAACCTATATAAATTAAAAATTTCATGGCAAATAAAGAAACAAAAAAGAAGACAGAGAAGAAGAACGCGGTAAAAATACCAAAAGTTAAAGCTACGGCAGATGGTAAAGTGGTATTGAGAATACGTGTAAGAGCTTACGATAGTAAGATCTTAGATGTTTCAGTAAAACAAATCATCGATACAGCTCTTCGTTATGATGGAGTGGTTGTAGGACCTGTTCCTCTTCCAACAGAAATCAAGAAATATACAGTTAACCGAGCTTCTTTTGTTTACAAAAATGCACGAGAACAATTTGAAATTAGAGTACACAAAAGATTAATCGATATTATCAATCCAAATCCAAAGATAGTAGAATCTTTAACCAATCTGTCTCTTCCGTCTGGAGTGGATATTGATGTAAAAATGTTATAGAAGTAATAATGCTTGATCGATAGAATCTCGCAGATTAACCCAAATTTATGAAATTTATTTTAGGAACAAAAGAGAATATGACTGAATACTTCACTGAAGAGGGAGTGGTTGTACCTGTTACAATCATACGCGCTTCTTCTTTGACAGTAACTCAAGTTAAAACAAAAGAATCCGATGGATACGACGCTATTCAAGTTGGTTTTGGAGAGAAAAAAGCAAAAAATATCTCTAAGCCTTTAAAAGGTCATTTGAAAGAATTAGGAAATTTCAGACATATCAAAGAATTCCGTACAGCTAAAGCAAGTGAATATAAAGTTGGAGATTCTATCAATGCTTCCGACATTTTTGCTGCAGGAGATAAGGTTCAAGTAGCCGGAACTTCTAAAGGTAAAGGTTTTCAAGGTGTTGTAAAACGCCATGGATTCAAAGGAGGTCCTCGTACACACGGTCAAAAGCACTCTGAAAGAGAAGCGGGAAGTATCGGAGGAGGTCTACGTACACACGTTCCAAAAGGTATGAGAATGGCAGGAAGAATGGGTTCTGATCGTATAACTCAAAAGAATTTAAAAGTAGTTTTCCTTGATAAAGAAAACAACTTACTTCTAATCAAAGGAGCAATCCCTGGAGTTAGAGGTAGTTTAGTAGAAATTATTTCAAAGTAATTATTATATGGAAGCAAAGATTTACAACCAAAAAGGAAAAGAGAGTGGAAAGGTGAGTTTACCCGAGAATGTTTTCGGTGCAAAATGGCGCTCTGACTTAGTTCACCAAGTAGTAGAAGGAATGCGTTCAAATAGCCGTTCTGGTACTGCTGATACTAAAGGACGCGGAGAAGTTCGCGGAGGAGGTAAGAAGCCTTGGAAACAAAAAGGTACTGCACGTGCTCGTCATGGATCATCCCGTTCTCCTATCTGGGTAGGTGGAGGTGTTACTCATGGTCCACTTGCAGAGAAAAACTACAAGAGAAAAATCTCAAAGAGTATGCGTGCTGAAGCTCTTTTCTCAGTTTTATCAAAGAAATTTAAAGATGGAGAAATTATCTTTGTTGATAGTTTAGCTATGGACAAGATCAAGACTAAAGATGGACAAGAAGTTGTAAAAAACATTGCTCATGTTTTAGGTGCGAAAATGCTTCCAACTTCAAAGAAGCCAAAACTCTTAACAGCATTATTTGCTAAAGACGTAAATACTGAAAAGACATATAGAAACCTTCCTTCTTTAGATATTTGTCTTGTTAAAAATTTGAATCCATTAGACGTTTTGAATCACAAATACCTTTTAATAGAAAATCCAGAAGAGAGTATTAAATTCTTGGCTGCACGTGGAGCATAATAATTATAATCATATGAAAACTATATCTACAATAATTAAAAATCCTAGAGTTACTGAAAAAGCTTCTTTCAATTTTGAAAAGAATGTATATACTTTTGATGTGATGAAATCTGCAACTAAGAGTGATATTAAAAAAGCTATCTTTGCTCTTTTCAAAGTAAATCCAGTCAGAGTGAATGTGGTATCAATTCCAAAACAAGAAACCAAATTCAAAGGACGTGTCAGTATGAAAGATGGAGGCAAGAAAGCTTATGTATATTTAAAAGAAGGTGACAAGATAGAAATTGCGTAATTATTTGAATAAAGATCATGAAAACATACAAACCTACAAGTAAATCAAGAAGACATATGACTAACGTTACTTACCGTAACGTGATTACAAAAACTGAACCTGAGAAATCTTTGACTCATGGATTCAAAAGATCATTCGGTAGAAATGCAGATGGTCGTGTAACTTCAAGACA
>CAYLQJ010000014.1:0-13440 GCA_964385945.1 uncultured Candidatus Saccharibacteria bacterium | reverse complement strand
TTGTTTCTGTTTTTAAGCTTAAAGAATTATTTTTCTCTACGTCGTATTTCTTTGTATCATTTACCTTTGTTCTCTTAATTTTCTTTTTTGCCATTTATATATTTTATCATAAAACCTTTTCTTTTTCTTGCTATTTTAATTTAAATAATTGTTTTTTGGACGCACATGTTTTCTTGGTAGAAAATTGCTATGATCGGCCCGTCGGCCTGCGCAATGCCCAAAAAAAATCATTAAAATTCAAATAGCCATGTTTGACTTTTATTC
Organism: uncultured Candidatus Saccharibacteria bacterium; assembly: GCA_964385945.1. Lineage (GTDB taxonomy): Bacteria > Patescibacteriota > Minisyncoccia > Phycocordibacterales > UBA9973 > UBA9973. The sequence goes on along the minus strand of CAYLQJ010000014.1, from coordinate 13,176 downwards.
CGTCCTATATATAATGGACACATGGAAAGTAGTGAAAACAACACAAGAGACATAGGTTTTCATATAAAAGACACAACTTTGTCTTTTTCTTACACTAAAGCTAAAAAGCTTGTTACAGCTCTGTTTATGGTAACGGACATAATGGACAAAGATGAATCTATCCGCAATAAACTCAGAAATTTAGGCCTTGAAATCATATCAGACATATCTACAACTTTATCAAGGACAGACTATATCTCTATCGGACTTTTAAATAAAATATCACAAACCTTAATCCTTTTGGACATAGCCGGAGATACTAAACTTATTTCTCCTATGAATGCAAATATTTTGAAAAAAGAATTTTATTTATTTAAAGGATCAGTAGAAGAGTCTCTAGGCAACAAGAACCCTTACAGTGAAGAAGTTATATCAGGATTATTCAAAGAAGACGAACGTATGGACAGAGAGACAAAAGAAATTCCTCGCAAACTTTTTGAAGTAAAGCAAGAATATTCTATCGGACATCAAAAAGAGCATTTAGAAAGATTAAAGAAATCTATCGGACATACTCCGACCAACATAGGACTTCAGAAGGGTAGTACTCTCCTCAACGCTTTGAAAGAAATAGAAGCCAAGAACAAAATCAAGTCTCAACCTATAGCTAAAATTATTTCTAAAATTGACGACAAAAATAAAGCTAATAATTCTAAAACTGAGAGAAGGGATGAGATTACAAAAATAGTAAAAGACAATCCTAACGGACTTACTATTACTGAAATCCGTTCTCGTTCTAAAGGTCAGTTTGCGAGTATGAGTGAGAAGACTTTGCAACGCGAACTTGTATCTCTCGTCAAAGACAATCTATTCTATAAGACAGGTGAGAAACGTTGGTCCAGGTATTTTTTCAAAAAATAATTTCTATTTAAAGTCTCAAATAAATCAATTAAATTAGTAACTTTTATTGACTATCTGGGTTGCTTTTTGCTCCAAAATATGAGAGAATAGCCTAGTGGAGTAACTAAGTGAGAAATTCATTTTTCTCATTTGAAATTAACGGTTATCCACACGTTGTAATATTGCTCTTGTTTGAGAGTCTATATTATAATGTATACATATATATTATTTGTATGTAGAATTTTACGAAAGTTTTATTCTCATACTTATATATAGTATAAGATCTTCAGATTAGATTTCGTCGAAAAAATTTAATCCCTGAAAGATCAAGCCTGTCTTTGTTTTTAGTTTAGTAAAATAAACTCGGCGCAAAGATTAGGTAAACGAAAGGTCATTGAAAACTTAATAGATAAAAATGTTTGCATTCAAAAATTGCAAATGTTTTTAGTTCAGTTTTCAAGTTTAGTTTTACATCTTTTCATTCTCAATTATTCGCTACGCATTATAATTTATTATTAATTAAGTAGGGAACGAGAATGATAGAAAATACGCTTTTAGTTTTGTCGAAACTTATTAATGGCGTAATTAAAAAAATATGAGTAATTTATTCAAATCAAAATTTGTTTTAGGTTTGATGTTAGTTGCAGCTTTTGCTTTCACAACAACAGCTTCAGCAGCTATCACTTCAACACTAAAACTAGGTTCAAACAACAGTCAAGTTAAAGAATTACAACAAGGGTTGAATTCTTCTGGATTCGTTGTTTCAACTTCAGGTGCAGGATCAGTAGGTAGTGAAACAAACTACTTCGGTTCTAAAACCAAAACTGCTGTCAAATCTTGGCAAGCAAGTAAAGGATTAACAGCAGACGGAGTATTCGGTCCAGCTTCAAGAGCTGCATGGACAGGAACAACAGGTGGTACTTACCCAGCAGGATGTTCATCATCAACTGGATTCAGTACAACAACTGGTCTTCCATGTTCAGGTGGTTCAAGTACAACTTACCCAGCAGGATGTTCATCATCAGTTGGATTTAGTTCTACAACTGGCTTACCATGTACAGGAACAACTTCACAAACAGGACCAGTTACAGCTTCATTAGCTGCAAACAATCCAGCCTCAACTACTCTTGTTGCAGGACAAGCTACAGCTAACTTAGCTCACTTCACTTTCAGTGGAGCAGGTACAGTTACTGCTGTAACTCTACAAAGAATCGGAGTTTCATCTGATACTACTCCTTCAAACGTTTACCTATTTGACGGTGCTACACGTTTGACAGACGCAGCTTCAGTTTCAAACAATGGTTCAGTTACTTTCAATGTTCCAGCTGGAATCTTTACAGTTAATGGTACAAAAACTATTTCTGTAAGATCTGATATTGCAACAGGTACTTCAGGTCAAACTGTAGGTATGATGCTTGCAACTTTCACAACTTCAGCAGGTACAACAACTGCTAACCTTTCAGGAAATATTCATTCAATAGCTTCTGCTACATTGGCTTCAGTTAGTGCTGGAGTAGTTACTCCTTCAAACTCAACTTTGAACCCAGGTGCAGGTGTTACTGTTTGGCAATCAACTCTAAATATCTCACAAAGAGATGTTTGGATGAAAAGAATCGCAGTTAGAAACGTTGGTTCAGCTCCAGCTGCATCTTTTGCAAACTTTAAACTTTACGTAGGTGGAGTTCAAGTTGCTACAGCTACTGGTCTTGATATCAATGGATACGTAACTTTCGATATGACAAATACTCCAGTTAAATTAATTTCAGGATCACGCGTAGTACGTATTGATGCTGATATAGTATCTGGTGCTTCAAGAACAGTTCACTTCTCTTTGAGAAATGCAGCTGATGTTGATTTTGTAGATTCATCTTTCGGAGTTAACGTTGCTCCTACTTCTACTCCTTGGGAAGCTACTACAGCAAGTACTATCTCTGGAGTTGGTGGAGGTTCATTGACTATTGAAAAAGATACAACTTCACCTTCATCAAACTTAACTCTTTCAGGTAACGACGTAAAACTTGCTACTTACAAAGTGACAGCTTACGGTGAACCTATCAAGATTGAAAATATTCGTGCTACTTTCCAAGCTTCTGACGCAGCGGTAGATTCATTAAGAAACGGACGTATAGTTATCGGTGGTGTTCAATACGGTTCTACATCAACTTTGATGGAAGACTCTTCAACACCTGCTTATACACAATACACATTGAACTACACAGTAAATCCAGGTACACCAGTACTGATGGACTTACATGCAGATATGTTTGACAATGATGGTACAAACGACCTTACAGCTGCTGATACTTTAATTGGTGTTATCGCTGTTGGTGCTTCAAACGCGCAAAAAGTTGATTCTCTTGGATCAATCAATGCTCCAGCTGTACTTGTTACTGGTAATACATTAACTGTAGCTTCAGCTACTGTTGGTGTTACTGCAAACGGTACTTACGGCAATCAATCTGTTTCTGTTCCAGCTACTGCTTTCAAAATCGGTGCTTGGAATTTAGCAGGTTCTTCAGTAGAAGATGTTGATATTACAACACTTTCATTCGATGTAGATGAAGTTACAGGTGCTACATTCTCTGAAGCTGATCTTACAAATATGTATGTAGTAGTTAAGAACGGTGCAACAATCGTTTCTCAACCTGCTCCATTAGCTACAGTTTCTGCTGCTGATAACAATTTCCAAGCTACTTATAAATTAGCAAAGAATTCAAATATCACTGTAGAATTATATGCTAATCTTGGTTCAACTGTTACTACAACTCACTCATTCCGTACAGACTTAAGTGTTACTGGTACTGCTAGTGTTTCAGGAACAGCTGTTGCTGTTAACGATGTTATTGGTCAAACAATCATCGCTGGTACAGCTACAATTACAGCTACACAAGATGCTTCAAGTCCAGTTACTTCAATTGTTTATGACAATCAAACAGTAACTGCTGCTGCATTTAAATTTGCTGCTGTAACTGCTGGATTCGATGTAACTGATCTTACATTTACATTGGCTTCAAACGCAGTTGTTTCAAGTGTAGAACTTTACGATGGTGCAACATTAGTTGCTTCAAAGCCAGGTAACTCTACAGTTACATTTAACGATCTTAACTGGAATATTCCAGCTAATACTAATAAAGTGTTAACTGTTAAATTAGTAGTTGGTACAGTATTAGATTCTGGTAGTGGAACTACTGCAGGTTCTAACATAACTGTAACTTTGACAGATTTCTCAGCTACAAATATCTCAACAGGAGGATCTGATGATTCTGCAAACGACACAGGTCCTGCTATTGAAAACAATCCAGCTGGAACTGCAATGTATGCTTATGCTTCAACTCCAACTATCACTAATTTGTCACTTGACGGTACAAACTTAGGAGTAGGTACAACAGAAATTTCTAAATTCTCAGTTGCTTCAAACGGAGGAACTATTGGATGGAAGAAAATTATCTTTACAGTTACTCGTGCAATAGGTGGTACTGACACTTTGTCAAACACTACTTTGTACGATGCTGATACAAACACTGCTATCGCAGGTGCTGTAACTTACTCTGGTAGTATAGAAGCTGATGGTGGTACTTCAGGAACAATAATCTTTATCGCTACCAACGAACAACAAGTTGCTGGTACAAAGAATTATTCTCTTAAGACTGATTTAGCTGGTACTTTCGCTAACGGTAACAACATTACTGTTAAGATTAACCAACCTTCAGGTTACGTTGCTCCAGCAGCTTACGCTACTGTAGCAGGTACAACTTCATCATTCACTTGGACTGATACCTCAGCTTCAAATCACAGTGAAACAACACTTGATTGGAACAATGGTCTATTAGTTAAGAATCTTCCAACAAATACACAAACTCGTACAACAAGTGGACTGTAATTGTTAGTTAAGACTCAAAACTGAGTGATTAAGCTAAAAGAAGAAATTCTTAAAGCTAGTTAGCAAAAAGCCCTCGCGAAAGCGAGGGCTTTTTGTGTTTCTGGATGATTTCTCCTACTCCCAAACCCAAAAATACCCTGTGGATAACTATCCAAGGGCATCCCTTGGACAAACCCCAAAAGGGAGGTCCGACCTTCCCAAGAAAAAATCCCCACCCAAGCCTACCCAAAAACCAAAAAGAAGCCACATAGGGTTACCCTGTGTAAAACTTTCCGGACGTCCAACGTCCGGAAACCTCTAAAACAAAAGCCTAAATAAGCCCGTCGGGTGTCTCACACCCGACGGGCTTCATATGTCTTCTATATTTGCTTAGCCAAATTTATATGTGATATAATTTACTTATGAAAAAGGTCACCCAAAAGAAAATGACTATCGACGATCTAGCTATTATGGTAGCTAATGGTTTTAAATCTGTCGACACTCGTTTAGATAAAGTAGAAACTAGATTAGGCAAAGTAGAAGAAAATTTAGAATCATTAGACATAAACGTAAAATCTACTCGTAGAGATATTCTAAACGCAAGTGATAAATTTGTCACTCATCATATGTTCGACGAACTAGCTTCTCGGGTATATCTACTGGAAAAGAAAAAACAAAAATAAAAACCTACCTGTGGATAACCCTCCAAGGGCATCCCTTGGACAAATAGTAAATATTGATTCTTTGTAGCTTTTCTATATAATTAATATTATGAAAGAAAATATGAATAAAAAATATGTTAATTTAGGTATTATAGGTTTAATGATTGTGATTTTGGTAATCGCTGGGTTTATGGATTACAAAAAGGGAATAGATGAAGATATTGAAAATATAGATTTAAGTAATACTTCAGAGACTGTGGATAACTCAATTGTTCCAGCAGAAAATACCAATACTTCGACTACGACTCCAAATAACACCGTTAAGCCCGCTATAGAGGCCGTAGACACGAATAAAGCCAAGTTTAATACAGCATTGAGTAATGGAAGTAACGCTTTTAATCAGAAAGATTATACTAAAGCGATAAATTATTTTAATGAAGCTCTAGGTTACAATAAATCCGACGTGGTGTATGTTAGACTTTTCTCGGCGTATAGCGCCCAAGGGGATTGGACTAAAGCACTCGAGATGATCAATCAAGCTATCGCTGTAAATCCTGCTTATACAGATTATTGGATTTATAAAATGGTTGCTTTGGATGAAAAGACCACTGCTAGTTTCGCTGCTTTAAAAGCAGTATATGATCAAGGAATCACTAAAGTTGATCCAAAAACAAAGATAAATCTAATAACCAACTTCGCCCGTACAGCTGAGAATAACGGCGAGAAAGGAGATGCGATAGCTTCTTGGACCAAAGCGATAGAAGTTTATCCACAGAACAAAACCATATACCAAACAGAAATAGACAGGTTAAATAAATTATAAACAAATAAAATCCAAGGATATCCCTTGGATTTTATTTGTTAAGGGTATTATTTAAATAATATGGAAAGGAAGATAAATTTTTCTATTAATGAATATTATCATGTTTACAATAGAGGTAACAATAAATCCTTGATATTTTTGGACGATTTTGATAATAAGCGATTTATAAAACTCTTGTTCTTGTGTAATAGTTCGAAACCTGTGGTATTTAAAACTGTCCAAGGGATGCCCTTGGATAAGATAGAACGAGGCGAAACTCTTGTAGATATAGGGGCTTATTGTTTGATGCCTAATCATTTTCATCTTTTGATTAAAGAAAAACAAGAAAATGGTATTAGTATTTTTATGGAAAAATTGTCGACCGGATATTCTATGTATTTTAATAAAAAGTATGACAGAACAGGGAAATTATTTGAAGGTCGATTTCGGGCAGAGCATTTAGACTCAGATGAGTATTTAAAATATATTTTCATGTATATCCATTTGAATCCTGTAAAGATTTTTGACCCTAATTGGAAGGAGCAAGGTGTAAATGATTTATTGAAAATTAAAGATTATTTGTATACTTATAACAACTCGAGCTATTTAGACTTTTTAGAAGTGCCCAGAAGGGAAGTGTCGATATTAAACATCAAAGCTTTTCCAGAATATTTCACCTCAAAGCAAGACTTTCTAAAAGAAATAGATGAATGGCTAAATCATCCAAGGGGTGCCCTTGGATAGTTATCCACAGGTTTTCTATTTTGTTTTGATTTTAGAAAAATTATAATTTTACTATGTCGCTGGTATATAAAACCAGGGTTTCTATTTTAAAAAACTTTTTTGTTTCTTTTCTTCTAGCAGTTCTGTTGAACAGTTTTTTTATTTCTGTGGCTTTTGCTCAAAACTTTATGGTTTCAAGCGGGACTGATAATACTACTGAGATATCTGCGCCATTAAGTCCTAGTGATATCACTAAAATAAATGAAAGTGACGATAGTAGATTTCAGAATAATTCTACAACTTGGCCGATAGGAGAATCTTATGATGAGAGTAAATATATTGAATTTATTTTTGCGCCAAATATTCCCGAAAATGCAATTATAAATGAAGTGTATTTAACTCATGAATTTCGTCGTAGCGGGGCCCTCTCGGGTGCGAAATTAGAAATCTGGGATGGGGATGTTTTTCATGATGAAATATTAACTGTGGGAAGCATAAATACGGATCATACTGATATTACTCCTATCCTTGCATATCTTGATACTCCCACTAAAATAAATAATCTAAAAGTGCGCTTTCTTGCTTATCGAGGAGAAGGAGGACAAACAAAAACAAGTCACGATTTTTTAGAGTTATCAGTAACTTATAACATACCCACTCCCGTAGATTATACAGAAATACATGGCAATATATCAGATAGTACTGTTTGGACGAAAGATAATAATCCTTATGTAGTTTCTGAAGAAATATATATTATGAATGGAGCAACTCTCACAATAGAGCCTGGAGTTGTTGTTAAATTTAAAGAATGGGCGAGACTTACAGTAGATACAGATTCTGCTATTAGGGCTATTGGTAACAAGGATGACCCTATTTATTTTACAAGTTTTTATGATGATGAAATATTAGGAGATACAAATGGAGATGGCAATCTTACTTCACCTATATTTGAACAAGAAAATACTTGGGATGGGATAAATTTTATTGGTGATAGTTTCAGTCCACTAGATCGTTCTGTTTTAAAAAATATTATTGTTCAATATTCTTGGTGTGGCATATCAATGCGTAATGTATTGGATATCAAAATATCAGACTCTATTTTTAAGAAAAATTATTCTGGTATTTGTGATGGTGGGCAAGTTAATGTTGAGATTTTGAATACAAAAATTATCAATAATCACATCGGTATTAATATTAATCAAGATAATATAAAACCTAATTCTGTATATACAATACAAGGTCTTTCGATTTACGATAATACAGAATATGGATTAAGAAATACCTCTTACAAGGCCCCTGTTCTTTCGAAGAATTTTAATAATCCTATTTTTTGGTTTACAAATTTATTTAAAATACAGAGAGCTTATGCAGAAACTTTATATGATTATACTGTAGATTTTCGTAATACTTGGTGGGGAGATATATCTGGTCCATATCATCCTATTTTAAATCCTGAAGGATTAGGAGACCCTATTTCAGATAATATTATTTTTGACCCTTGGCGACTTGCTGAAGATGATAGTTGTCTTTCAAACTGTTTTTCTAACGTCATGTTTTTCCCGGGAGTCCAGGGTTCTAGAATCTATGGAGATATTACTGGTTGTGATGTTGTTATACCTGTAGCTTGTAGTGAGCAACAGCTTTGGGTTTCTAATAATAAAATTTTGCAAGAATATATGTTTTTAGATGAGTATGGCAAAAGTTTGAATAATATTTATACTAAAAATGATACAGAAGCTTTAGAGACTGACGAAGGGGAGACGGGGATTGTCGACAGCGTTCTTTCCCTAGACCTTTATGATTCTTTTATTTTAGATTTGAAAAATTTAAAAGACACCAAAGCTATTAATGACTATGCTTTTATTCCGTATGATTGGCGTTTGTCTTTGGGGGATATTATCACTAACGGAAAAGTCATTGGCGAGAATCTGTCGTATATAGAGAATCAAGATTTTTCTGAATCTTTTATTTTAAATAAATTGCGCGAGTTAGAGAAAAGTTCTAAATCCGGCAAGGTAACTTTAATAGCTCACAGTACTGGAGGATTAGTCATTAAAGCTTTAGTCCAGAAATTAAAAGATACGAATGATCCTCTGTATGAAAAAATAGATAAAATAATATTCGTAGCTGTACCTCAAGTCGGTACACCAGAAGCGACTATAGCCATGCTTCACGGAATTCCTCTCGGTTACGGCATACTTATGCCTTCTGAAAGGTCTCGAGAATTGGGAGAGAACATGCCGACTATGTACAACCTCGCACCTTCCTCTGCTTTCTTTGATACAGTGAATGCGAATTTGAGTCCGATAATAACTTTCCCAGATCATGAATTATTTGAAAATCAGATTGCGAAATATGGAAACTCAATTAATACATTTCAAGAATTGCGAGACTTTGTCCTAGGTGGAGACGGTAGAGTAAAACCTGAAGTGAAAGATACTGATAAACCAAATATAGTAAACGAATATCTGTACACTCAAGCCGAAAATATTCACGAGATTATTGATGATTGGCAACCTAGTGCAAATACAAAAATCATAGAAGTTGCAGGTTGGGGAGAAGAGACGAAAGCGGGACTTAAATACGTAGTAAAAAAGAAATTCTTTGGTCTAGGTGGAGAATATATTTCATATAAACCGATCAAGGTAATAGACGGAGATTCAACGGTAGTTTTACCGAGCGCTTTGTGGATGGAGAATAATGAGAATGTGGAGGAGTGGTTTGTGAATTTGGAAGAATACAATTCTGAAAATTCTCCAGACAGAAATCATAAAAATATTTTAGAAATAAAAAATGTACGAGATTTTATTAATGCTAAAATTAAAAATATATTTTCTTTTTCTGATTCAGAAAATATTGTCGTAAATAATAGATCTACTTTAATTTCTGAAGGCAAGCGGTTACATTTTACTCTGCATTCACCTTTAACACTAGGCATCACAAGCAGTGAAGGGCGATATACCGGACTAGATCCAGAGACAGGAGAAATAAAAGAAGAGATACCGGACGTGACTTATGAACAGATAGGCGAAGTACAATTCCTTTCTATTCCTGAAGGAGTAGAATATACCCTGAAATTAGATGGATACGAAGAAGGTAGCTTTACCCTAGACCTCGAAGAACAAGAAGGGAACGATATAACAGCCGAGAATTATTTCGAAACTATACCAACTTCCTCTAAGACTCTCGCATATCTTGAGATAGGGACGGATTTCAAGGTCCCAGAAGCAAAATTGAAAATAGATGCTGACGGCGACGGAGATATCGACGAAGTATATCCAAAGGTAGAAGAAGTAATAGAAGAAATAAAACCCGTAGCTTCTCCTCACGGAGCTGTAATTTTACCTAAAAACGATAATATAATACCGAGTAAAACTTTAGCTTTCCTAGAGAATATCGGGCAAGTTTTAGGGGTAGAAACCAAAGAAGTAGTAACTCAAGAAATAAAAGAACCAGAGAATAATCAAGAGAAAGTATTTATCGAAAAAGAAAATTCTCAAAATATAGAGGTAGAAAGTACACCAGAAGAGGAAAATAAAGAAGAAGCCCCTATAGATATATTAAAAGAAAAAGACACAAATAAAAATACTTCGTTTTATGTTATTATATTAAGTATATTAGCTTTGAGTTTTATAATTAAAAGATTTATTTTAATCTAAATTTATGAATAAAATTTTAGAATGGTTTACAAAAAAAAGAGTTTTATTATTTTCTGTATTTTTTTTGTTCATGTACTTTTTGTCTTATTCTTATAAGGTTTTTAATTTACCAGAAGCTTATGTCGATTTTTGTTGTTTAGACGATAGAAAATTAAATTTATTTTTAATATCGCTACCTTTATTTTTATTTTCTATTATTTATTTTTTTTACAACAAATATAATTTTAAATCTTGGTTTAAAAAAACTTTGATTTTTATTATTTTGTATTTAGTTTTGTATTTTATTGTTCCAACGCAAGGTGATGGATATATTTGGTTTCAAAGAGAAACAGTAGCTTTTTTTGGTTCTGTTTTATATTTTATTTTCTCAATTATTTTAATAATTTACTACTCTCTTAAAAAGAATTAAAATTTATCCCTATTATGTTATAATAATTCTGTGATAAATAAACATTTTTTTAAGACTTTGATCCTTTTTACTTCTCTTATTATTTTAGGACTTGTTGTTATTTTTGTGGTTAGTTATTTCGATGAACAAGAGGACTCTAATACAGAGTCAGGGGAGAATACTTCTAGTGTTGCAAATTAAGTAAAATATGTTATATTATATCTGTTACCGCAAAGACGATAGGCGTCCATAAGTCCTATTGAGTGGGTCGATATTCTTTATGTATTTTAGATACATTGAGGAGAAAATCTTGCGGCTTAATAAAGCCGTTTTTTTATTGGAAAATTATTAGAAAACAAAGAGCAAAGCGATTATGTTTTCTTGTATCATAATTTTTATTTACATAAAAATTATGGAAAAACAATAAGAAAAAACAAATAAACAATTAAATTATGTTAAAAAAATCAACAAAAGAAGAAATGATAAAAGGTTTAGAGTCTGCAGTTACTAATAGTAAATCTGTAGTATTCGTAAACTTTCATGGATTGAAAGTAGGGGATGAAACTCTCTTGCGTCAAGACTTGAGAAAGAGTGGAGTATCTTACAAGATAAGTCGCAAGACTTTATTGAAGAGTGCATTAGACGGCAAGGCTACTGGTGAATTACCAGAATTAAATGGTGAAGTCGCTATGGCTTATGCAGACGATGAATTAGCTCCAGCTCGTGAAATATACAATTTCCAAAAAACTTACAAAGTTCCTCTAAATATTTTAGGTGGTATCTTTGATGGTAAATTTGTGGACGGAGTATATATGAAAGAGATAGCGACTATCCCAAGTCGTGAAGTGTTGCTATCAAAGATTGCATTCTTATTGCAATCTCCAATGCAACGTTTGGCTATTGCAGTTAATGAAGTAGCTAAAACAAAATAAATTATTAGTTTTAATTAGTGTTTTTTAAAAATAAAATCTTTCTGCGTTAGGTCAAAAAGTTAATGCTCTTGAAAGATTTATTTATAAAAAACTAAAAATATTATGTCAAAATTTGATGCATTTTTAAAAGACCTTGATGGCGCAACAGTTCTAGAATTGAACGAACTCGTTAAGGCAATAGAAGAAAAATTTGGAGTTTCAGCTGCGGCTGTTGCTTCTAGTGGTCCAGCTGCAGGTGCTGCTGACACAGGTGAAGAGAAAGATTCTTTCACTGTAGTATTAGCTGGTGCAGGTGAACAAAAGATCGCTGTTATGAAAGTAGTTAAAGAAGTTTTAGCTTTAGGTTTGAAAGAAGCTAAAGACTTAGTAGACGGTGCTCCAGTTAATCTAAAAGAAGGTATGAAAAAAGCTGAAGCAGAAGCTCTTAAGAAACAACTTGAAGAAGCAGGTGCTAAGGTAGAACTTAAATAATCTTTTTTAAAGCTTATTTTTAAAAGGCCCCAGAAGACTAGTCTTCTGGGGCCTTTTTGTTTGTATTTTCTCTCTAAAAAGAGTATAATCCCGACATGGAAATCTTGGGTAAATTATTGGGCTCTCCGGCTAGAATTAAAATAATGCGTCTTTTTTTATTAAACAAAAGTAAGATTTTTGATGTTAAAGAAATTGAAAAAAGAAGTTTAGTTAAAGCTCCCACAATCCGCAAAGAATTAAAATTATTATCTTCGGTAGACTATATTAAAAAACGCCAAGCTGGATATTATTTTAATTTTGGTTTTAAATACCAAAAAGAATTTGAAGCTCTATTGGTTAGCTCAGATAGTCTGAATGCCGATACTATTCCGTCTGCTTTTAAAAAAGTAGGCAAGATTAAGCTTCTGCTGGTTTCTGGTATTTTTATAAAAAACAAAGACTCTAGAATAGATCTACTAATAGTGGGGGACAAGATGCGCAGATCTAAAATAGAAGAAGGTGTTAAAAAACTCGAAGCCGAAATAGGTATCGAATTAACTTACGCTATTTTTGAATACAAAGAATTCGTTTATAGACTCAATATGTACGATAAGCTAGTCCGAGACATATTGGATTTCCCTCATAAAATCATAATTCAAGCCAAAGACTTATCCACACAATCTTTAAAAAAGGTGTAAAAATTGGTATAATACAAATAAGCTTTCTAAGGTCGAACTTTTAAAGTTTTATTATTAATATTATTTCTATTTTTAGAAATAAAAAATTATTTTTTTATGAATAACATTTGGTATACATGGGGTGAGG
>CAYLQJ010000013.1:0-14645 GCA_964385945.1 uncultured Candidatus Saccharibacteria bacterium | reverse complement strand
TAATTTTAGGTAGATTTAAAATATTTTTATATGAGAAAATTAAAGTTCCATTTTTATCTAATAATTCTAGAAAATTTTTATCGCCGTGATTAAAATTCGTAACTCGGGGAGGGAGAATTATTTTCTTCATACTTAATAAATTTGTACTCTTTGGAAGTGTGAAAATTTTATTATTTCCCAACAAAACCCAATTACTAATATCAATATCCAGAGAAGAATTATTGGTTAATTCTATAAAGAAATCAGCCTCAGTCCCAACGTTTGAAATCACAACTGTAGTCGGTACTATTTTGAGATTAATCTTGGCGATGTAGTCAGGACTAGCTTGGTATGAATTCGCAAAATATTCAATATTTACAAGGTAATCTCCGGGATAATAATAAGTATGAGTGAATTTTTTATTATCAAATCCAATAACTTCCATAGAGTCTCCATCACCAAAATTCCAGACATATTTCGCATACATATTCTGAGATTCTACTCCCTCTAACCTGGCTTCAAATTCTACCGGTATACCTACGAATCCAAAACTTTTACTTATGATTTTTAACTCAGATTTTTTCTTCGGTTGTGCCACTGTACTAGCAGAAGACGAACTTCCTCCGATAGTTGGAACGGTAGTATTTTCATTTTGAGTATTAGTATTTTCTTCTTCTGTATTATCCGTATTTGTACTCGTACGTTTAAAATTTTTCACATCTCCCCACGACGCGGTATCTTCAATAATTTTATTTTCATAATCTTTGTATAAAGTTAGAGAATTGTTAGAGGCTAAACTATAAGAATTGGGCCACGAAATATCTACAGTTTTTGTGCCCGTATATTCACCTTCTCTCGCCAAAAATAAAATCCCATTTGCAGGGATTTTTTTATCTTCAAAACGACTTTTAGCAACGACGGAACTCTCCGCTCCGGAAGAAGTTTTCTTGTAAATTGAGAATCCTGTTAAGGCGACTTCAGTAGAACTGTTATTGTAAAGTTCGATAAATTCGTCGTTGGCATTCCCCTCTACGCCTATCTGAACCTCATTTATCAAAACATTAGCAAAAACACTTTGCGGAAAGTTTAGAAACAAAACAAATGCTAAAATTAAAACTAATTTCTTATGCATTGTGATTTCCTTAATCCTGTTATGCTATAATCATACTATGAATATATTTAAAAAGAAACCAAATAAAATAGAATTTTTAGCAATTGGGGACATAGTCGTCGATGCTTTTATTAAACTTAAAAATGCTCATACTCATACCGGTATAGATACTCCTGGCCCAGAGCTCTGTGTGGTTTTCGGAGATAAGATTCCCTATGAAGAAGTTTATGTATTAAATGCTGTGGGTAATAGTCCGAACGCGGCTGTTTCTGCACAAAGACTCGGATTAAACACTGCTTTAGTTACAAATCTCGGAGACGATCAAAATGGTCGCGATTGTTTAGAACAATTAAAAAAAGAAAATATCAAGACGGATTATATTTCCATCCAAAAAGACAAGAAGACAAATTATCACTACGTATTATGGTTTGGAGTTGAGAGAACTATCTTAGTCAAACATACAGAGTTTGATTTCAAACTTCCAGATTTTAAAGATACAGAAATATCTTGGATGTATCTTTCTTCTTTAGCTTCTAATTCCCTACCGTATCATTTAGAAATTGCGGAATATTTAAAAAAACACCCTGAAACTAAACTCGCTTTCCAACCAGGAACTTTCCAAATGTCTTTAGGTATAGAAGTATTAAAAGATATTTATGCGCACACTCATGTATTCTTTTGTAACGTTGAAGAAGCTCAAAAAATCCTTAATAATGACTCTAAAGATATCAAAGTTTTATCAGATGGTATTCACGCATTAGGACCGAAGATTGTAGCTATTTCTGATGGGCCAAATGGAGCCTACGCTTCTGATGGACAAACTGTATGGTTCACTCCTATCTATCCTGATACAGCTCCTGCAATAGACAGAACTGGAGCTGGAGATGCTTTCGCTTCGACTTTCACTGCAGCTCTCGGACTAGGTAAAACTATCCCTGAAGCATTATCTTGGGGACCTATCAACTCCATGTCAGTCGTGCAACAGGTCGGCGCTCAAGCTGGACTTCTACCAAGAGAAAAAATAGAAGAACTATTAAAAAACGCACCGGAGAGTTATAAGGTTACTGAGGTTAAATAAAAAAAATATAAAAATTACAAAAACTAAAATTATAGAAACAAACTTTTGGAGGGGTTTGGTGAGCGACGGCGAGCCAACTTCAGAATTTTTTAAGCTTCAAAAAATTTGTACCGGAAAAAGTTTCGTTTCTATAATTTTCCCTTTCTTTTTAGAACTTTTCGCACAGCGTCTTTAATAGAATCTTTATCCATACCATAATGTTTTATGAGTTCTTCTGGGGTTCCTGATTGACCAAACTTGTCTTTCACTCCTATAAATTCTATCGGCACAGGATAATTCTCGGCTAATACTTCAGCCACAGCCGAGCCCATACCTCCTAAAATCTGATGCTCCTCTACCGTGACGATACATTTCGCTTCTTTGGCCAAAGCTACAATAGCATCTCTATCTATCGGTTTAATACAAGACAAATTCATGACTTTGGTTTTAATACCTTCTGCCTCTAATTCTTTCGCAGCTACGAGAGTCCTATGAGTCAGTCCTCCTGTAACTATAATACCCACGTCAGCGAGACCTACGTCAGGTATCCAATAAATATCTGCTTTACCTATTTCAAAAGGAGTTTCTTCGGTGGTGATGACAGGAGTTTTCTCACGAGCAAGTCTTAAGTACGCCGGACGAGGAGACTCCAAAAAATTAAAAGTCACTTTCTTAGCTTGCAAAGAGTCACAAGGAGAAACTACATCCATATTCGGCAATACTCGCATAAGGGCGATATCTTCGAGAGCTTGATGCGTCCCTCCGTCAGGACCTACAGATATTCCTGCATGAGATCCCACGATGATGACTTTCCTATCATTATAAGCAATAGTAGTGCGGATTTGCTCCCAATTTCTTCCCGGAGAAAACATAGCGTAACTAGAACAAAAAGGGATTTTACCCATAGCCGCCATACCAGAGGCAACAGTCACTAGATTCTGCTCGGCAACTCCTATTTCAATAAATCTCTCAGGAAACTTTTCTTTAAATAAATGCATTTGCGTAGATTCAGTCAGATCAGCACAGAGAGCTACGACACGACGATTGAATTCCCCTGCTTGAAGTAGTCCAATACCAAAACCTTTACGAATAGGTTGCATCTCTACGTCGGGATTGAAAAGTTTTGGATTTAATTTTAAGTGTGGATTTAACATAATAATTTTATTGATGTTCAGCACTAATTTTACCGCCCAGGGTTCGCAACTGTTTCAAAGCCATATCTGCCTCTTCTTTATTTGGAGCCTTGCCGTGCCATTTATAATCTCTCTCAAATTCCCGAACTCCACGACCAGGTACGGTATAAGCGATGATAACCGTCGGTTTATCATATACACTTTTCGCTTCGGTTAAAGCTTGATCTATAGCATAAAAATCATGTCCCGAAATCTCGAGCACATGCCAATTAAAACTTCTCCATTTATCTGCCAATAATTCTAAAGGCATAACGTCTTCTGTATATCCATCTATCTGAATATTATTTCTATCAACGACTGCTATAAGATTATGTAATTTATTTTTCCCAGCTAACATCATAGCTTCCCAATTATTTCCTTCATTTAATTCTCCATCACCTAAAAAGGTATAGATAAATCTCGTTTTGTCTTTCCCGTCTATTCTATCGGCTAAAGCCATACCGCAAGCTTGAGATAGTCCGGAGCCGAGTGGACCAGAAGAGTTCTCAAGCCATGGCATGAATTCGCGATGAGGATGCCCTTGCAAACGAGAGCCAAATTTTCTTAAAGTTTTGAGTTCTTCAACGGGGAAATATCCCGCGTGCGCCATAGTCGCATAAAGAATCGGACAAATATGGCCATTAGACAATATTACTCGATCTCTCTCATCCCAATCTGGTTTAAGAGGGTTATGATTTAATGCATGAAAATAAAAATAAGTAAAAATATCTGCCATACCGAGAGGTCCCGCAGTATGCCCACTACCCGCTTCTAACAACATCGTAATTATAGATTCACGAATATCATTTGCTTTTTCTTCTAAAATTAAAATTTTATCTTGTGTAAGCATTTTTAAAATAAAAGTATTTTAAAAATTATTTGTTACAAATTTTTAAAACTTTCTATAGTATCAATTATATCACTAGTATTAAAAATTGCCGAGCCAATAACGAGTCGAGTTGCTCCCGCATCTAAAAGTGCTGATGCATTTTCTGAATTCACCGCTCCATCTACGGAAATAATTAGATCAGAATATTTTTCTTTTAAAGTTTTAATGTGAGATAAAACTGTCTCATCAAATTCTTGTCCTTGAAAACCCACATGCTCTATACCCATGCATTGCACAAAGTCCACAGAGTTCACGAGTGGGAAAATTTCTTCGACTTTCGTCGTAGTATTTATCGCGACACCTATCTCAATACTATCTCGAATGTAAGGATCTATGCCTTCTATGAAATTTTTAAATTCTAGAATATCGCGTTTAATCTCTTCGGCTTCTATATGAAAAACTATTCTCTTTGGACTTAGTTTTGTATAAATATCAAAGTTCGCCACAGCGTCAGACACCATTAAATCAAGCTCAAAATCAATATCTTCCCAAAAAGGCATACCTTCTTGTTCGTTCATAATATTCTGGAAATTATAGTCCGATGCTCCCCCAGTCGAGAAAGGCCAAGTCGTACTTTTGACAAAATCTCCATCACAAATATCTATCTGCACAATTGGAACAACGCCACGCACGAGCGCAATATGATTCTTCATATCTTCATAATTTTTTGGCAAGATTGCAGGGATGATTTCCATATTAAAATTTATTTATTCTTCTAGTGTGTCTTTCTTCTTTTGAGAATTCTGTTTTCAAGAAAAGTTCTATAGCGAATTTCGCTTCGTCGAGTGATACGAATCTAACCCCAATAGATAAAATATTTGCATCATTATGCTCTCTGCCGAGTTTTATTATTTCGAAAGTATCAATACTCTTTCTTCCTCTTATATCTACCTCACCTGTTGGCAATTCTTCTCCGTAGAAAACTATAGCTCGCGCACCGCGAACTCTATTGGCACACATAGCTTCGCCTTGGCCTGTACCTCCGAGGATTATTCCAAAACTATCTCCACCTTCGGCTACTGCGGTAGCTACAGGGGTTATAAAATCTGGATAGTCGTCATCTTCATTCAAATTAAAAGGACCTTTGTCTACAATCTCATCATCCAAAAAAACCTCACTTAAATAAGTCTTAAGTTCTTCCTTGTATTTATAACCCACATGATCACTCCCTAAATATATTTTCATAAATTTATTTTATACTATTACCTGTCTTAATAAGATGCTCAACTAAAGTATAGGTATATCCATATTCATTATCATACCAACCCATAACTTTCACTAGGTTCCCTCCAACTACTCTCGTCATTGCTAGGTCAGCAATAGACGCATGAGAGTTCGCTAAAATATCACTTGAGACTAACGGCTCTTCGGTCACCGCGAAGACTTTACTCCAACGTGGGTCATTTGAGGCTTTCTTTAAGATTTCATTTACTTCCTCGGCTGTAGTATTTTTCTTAGAAATGAAAGTCACGTCTACGATAGATCCCGCCGGTACAGGTACGCGGATAGAAATACCATCAAATAATCCTTCGAGTTCAGGATACGCTTTCGTTACAGCAATAGCCGCACCTGTAGAACTAGGCACGATATTTTGAGCTGCAGCACGACCTTCACGCAAATCTTTTTTACTTGGACCGTCTACGAGTGACTGACTCGCTGTATATCCGTGCACTGTATTTAGTATAGCTTTCTCTACGCCAAGAGCTTCGTTTAGAATTCCGATAAGAGGACTAGCTGCGTTGGTAGTACAAGAAGCGTTCGAAGTAATATCACAAGTTCCGAATTTCTCTTCGTTAACTCCGAGAAGTATCGTCTCGCCAGGGAAAGATCCGTCGCCTTTACTAGGAGCAGAGATCACAACTTTTTTCGCACCTTGATCCAGGTGAAACTTCGCTTTTTCATAAGCTGTAAAAAGTCCAGTAGATTCTACAACTACATCTACGTTTAATTCTTTCCAAGGAAGTTTCGTAGTATCTTTCTCTGAGATAAATTTAATTCTCTTGCCGTCCGCGAGTAAATCTGTACCATCTACAACGACGTCATGGATCCATTTACGATAAACAGTGTCATATTTCAAAAGATAGGCTAAAGACTCAATAGAACCCAAGTCATTCACGGCGACTATCTCTATCTCAGGACGCTCCCAAGCGATTTTAAGAAAGGCTCTACCAATACGACCAAATCCATTAATAGCTACTCTGATTTTTGTATTTTCCATAATATTTTTTTAACTAAATTTTAATACTTTTATTATAACAAAATTTTTCCAGAATATGCTATTATAGAAAAAATGACAAAAGTTACAAAAGAATTCATACATTTGCATACTCACTCTCATTATTCCCTACTCGACGGACTTTCTAAGGTGGAGGATATTGTAGCTTTAGCTAAGAAATTCAAAATGCCTGCGGTGGCTCTAACAGATCATGGCAATATGTACGGGGCTATTGAATTCTATAAAGAATGCAAAAAAGAAGGTATAAAACCTATCATAGGTTGCGAGGTCTACGTTGCCGAGAGAAAACTTACCGATAAATCCCCCGGCATAGATAACAAACGCTATCACCTAATACTCCTAGCAAAGAATCTAAAAGGTTACAAAAATTTAATGCAGATAGTGACAACAGCTAACCTCGAAGGATATTATTATAAACCTCGCGTCGATGAAGAATTACTTAAAAAGCACGCAGAAGGTATCATCTGTCTTTCGGGTTGCATGGGAGGCAAACTCTCTCGCGCTATTCTCGCTGAGAATCATGAAAAAGTAGATGATATAATAAATACTCATATCGATATTTTCGGGCGTGAGAATTATTTTTTAGAAATTCAATCTCACCCGCATATCGAACGTGACGCAGAACTCAGAGAGAAGCTCCTTGCTCTCGGGACTCGTTTTGGACTCCGTGTAGTAGCGACTCAAGACTCTCATTATCCATGTAAAGACGACCACAAAGCGCATAATACACTGCTTCAAGTAAACACAGGTAGTGACGGAAAAGAAAAAGGTAAATTTGAATTCTCTGATGATGACTTTTCTTTTATTGATACCAAGACTGCTTTCCAATATTTCTCTGACGCTCCGGAGGCAGTCAGTAATACAAAGATAGTTGCTGATATGTGTGAAGACTACGAAATAGAACTCGGTGTACCGTATTTCCCAGAATTCAAAATCGAAGGTGACCGTGATCCAAATGTAGTCTTGAAAGAACTCGCTTATGCTGGCTTCCCTTTCCGAAAATTAGAACAAACTAAAGACTATGTAGATAGACTTGAATACGAGCTCGCTATTATCAAACAAAAAGGTTATTCGACTTATTTCCTAGTTGTGGGAGACTTGCTTCGTTACGCCCGCGAGAATAATATCCTAACAAACATCAGAGGATCAGTCGCCGGCTCTTTAACGACGTACCTTCTCGGTATTACCAACGTCGACCCTCTAACTTACAAATTACCTTTCGAAAGATTCCTAAATCCTGAACGTCCTTCGCTCCCCGATATCGATATGGACTTTGCCGACAATAGACGCGCCGAGATGATAGAATACACCAAACAAAAATACGGTAAAGACCGTGTGGCTCAGATTGGAACTTTCGGAACTATGATGGCTAAAGGTTCTGTGCGCGACGTAGCTCGTGCCTTAGGCCATGAGTACTCTGTGGGTGACCGGATATCTTCGATGATACCGGTGGGTTCTCAGGGTATGCCGATGACTATCAAGCACGCTTTCAAATTAGTACCAGAACTCAAAGAAGCTTATGAAAAAGAAGAAATAACTCGTGAGATTATTGACCTGGCGAAAAAAATGGAAGGTTGTGTCCGTCACGTATCAGTGCATGCAGCCGGTATCGTTATCGCGCCAAAACCACTTTACGAATTCACTCCAGTACAATACGATCCGAAAGGTGGAGACGTGATAACTCAATACGACATGTATCAAATAGAAGACGTCGGTCTTCCTAAATTCGACTTCTTGGGTATTCGTAACCTCTCTATACTTGCTGACGCTGTAAAAATAGTAAAGAAAATTCACAACATCGAAGCAGATATCGAGAACGTCGACGTCGCCGACAAAAAAACTTTCGAACTATTGGCTCGTGGAGAGACCATGGGACTTTTCCAGCTCAATGGCGGAGGTATGACTCAATATTTAAAACAATTGAAGCCGAGTTCGATTCACGATATTAACGCTATGGTAGCGCTTTACCGTCCAGGTCCGATACAATTCATTCCACTTTATATAGAACGCAAACACAATCCAAGTCTTGTGAAATACATGGACCCAATGCTTGAACCGATACTTAAACAAACTTATGGAGTGCTCGTATATCAAGACGACCTCCTCCTCATCGCTATTAATATCGCTGGATACTCTTGGGGAGAAGCCGACAAATTCCGTAAAGCTGTCGGTAAGAAAATCCCAGAAGAAATGGAAAAACAAAAAGAGCATTTTATAACTGGTTGCGTCGAGCACTCTAAATGGCCACTCAAAAAAGCTCAAGAACTCTGGAGTCAAATAGAGCCTTTCGCTGCCTACGGATTCAACAAAGCTCACTCAGCTTCATACGGACGCGTCGCTTATCAGACGGCTTATATGAAGGCGAATTACCCCGTAGAATATATGTCGGCTGTGCTCACTGCTGAATCCGGAGACGTCGAGAAGATTTCTGAAATAGTTAGTGAGTGTGAGAAAATGAAAATCAAAGTCTTGCCTCCGAATATTAATGAAAGCTTTAAAGGTTTTACTTGCGTCAACCAAGAGACGATACGTTTTGGACTCTACACTATTAAAAACTTTGGAGCGGATATCGGAGAAGCAATAATAGAAGAACGCAAGAAGAATGGTCCATTTAAATCTATTGGGGATTTCTTGGATAGAGTTAAAAATAAAAATTTAAACAAAAAATCTATGGAAGCTTTGATAAAATCCGGAAGTATGGACGAATGGGCTGATCGTGGAGTATTGCTCGCTAACCTCGAAGACATGCTACTATACAACAAAGAAGGTAGTAAACAAAACGCAAATCAGATTTCCCTTTTTGGAGGATTATCTGAGATTAAAGCTCCAGAATTCAAACTCACTGATGCCCCACTCGCCAACAAAAACGAGAAATTACTTTGGGAAAAAGAATTATTGGGACTTTATGTATCCGGTCATCCTCTCGATAGAGTCAGAGAAAAATTAGAAAAAAGAGAAATAAATATCGCTAAAATTTTAGAAAAAGGCAAAGAAGGCAACACTGTCACCATTGCGGGAATTATAGAAAACACAAAAGAAATCATCACTAAGAAAAATGAAAAGATGGCGTTCTTGCGCGTGGCGGATTTTACTGGAAGCATAGAAGTAGTCGCCTTCCCAAGTATTTACAAAACCTCAGAAGCCATACTCCAAACAGAAAAATGCATAGCCTTTAGTGGTAAAGTCTCAATAAGACAAGACACCAAGACTATACTAATCGAAGCAGTAAAAGAAATTTAGGGAATAAAAAAGCACACAATTAACTTTACGTAATGGTTCAATACCTTGAAATCACCCCAGATAATTTTAACTTTTTTCAATTAGTTTGCTTTTTAAGAACGGTGACAAAAACTCTTTAATTTCATTTTTTTGTTGAATAGATAAATATTTAAAGCCAGAAATTTTCTTTTTACAAATTATGGACGAACAATAACATTCAAAAACATCTTCCTTGTCCCAATCACTTGTAAAATAGTTGTAGGTTATTTCTTGATTAATAGGAATATCTTTTAGCGCGACAAGGCTTAGCTCTTCAAAGTCAATACAAGCGTTAGGCTCACAAGAGTGATTAATAAAATTTTCTGGAAGCTTAGGATTAGTGCTGACTTGATACGAACAATCGTTTATTCTCAATGTTTTATTAGTAGAAAAGTTAATAAAATTTCTCTCAAAGTTTAATATAACATCACCTTTTAAAATAAATTCATTTGCTAATACACCAAACCCATAACCCACTTTTTTAATTAAAACTTTTTTCATAAATAAACATAAAGCCATGAGCCTAAATTAGGCTTAATTATATAAAGTCATTGCTTTTTGGTAGCTTTCTTTTTGTATGACTTCTATCGCGTCTGATACATTTTTCGCTACTTTTTTTAAAATATCTAATTCTTCTTTTTTAAATTCACCCAATAGGAATTTCAAGATTTTATCCTCACCTTTTGGTTTCTTAATTTTGCCTGTTGGAGTCGTCGGGCAGATCCCAATACGAATACGCAAGAATTCTTCACTCTTTAAAACTTTAATGATATTGCCGACGCCGTTGTGCCCTCCAGAGGAGCGGTTGAAAGATATTTTAATTTTACCTAGTGGTAAATCTATATCATCATAAATAACAACAAGACGCTCTAAATCCTTTTTACTTTTTATATAATATGAAATAGTCTTCCCTGAATTATTCATAAAGTTATCTATTTCTACGAATTTGTATTTCTTATCATCTCCTAATTTCTTCTCTACAAGATCAGAAATTATCTTCCCTGCATTATGCCGAGTATTTTTATATTCTTCTCCAATATTGCCCAATCCAAATATAATAACCATAAAACAATAATAACATTCTCTATATTAAAAGAGCAAACTTTACCAGAAAACATATTTGCCTATTCTGTCAAGTTTATTTTATGCTACAATGGTCAGATGGAAGAACAAGAAAATAAAAAAAGTTCGTTTTGGGAAACCATCAAATTCATAATCCTAGCGATAGTGATAGTTATACCTATCAGAATGTTTATAGCTCAGCCTTTTATTGTATCGGGTTCTTCTATGTACCCTACTTTTAATAATGGCGACTACCTTATCGTAGATGAATTGTCTTATAGGCTGGGAGAAATAGAGAGAAATGACGTTGTGATTTTTAGATATCCTGAAGATCCTTCTAAATTTTTCATCAAAAGAGTTATTGGATTACCAAATGAAACAGTAAGCATCCAAGGTAGTAGCATAACAATAACGAATCAAGAAGGTCAAACTACTCTTAGTGAACCTTTCATTCAAAACCAAATGACAAACGGAGGTACTTTTTATGAATTAAAAACAGATGAATATTTTGTGATGGGAGACAATAGAAATGCGAGTTCCGACTCTAGGTCTTGGGGTCCTGTACCAAGAAAATTAATAGTAGGCCAAGCATTTTTAAGACTTTTCCCTGTTAACAATATTAATTATAAACCGGGCGACTTTAAATAAAAAAATGAAAAACGTAAAAAAATCTGGGCCAAAAGAAATAGCCTCTCCAAAAGGAATGAGAGATATTATGAATGAAGAGTATTATAGTTTTCAAGGATTCTTTGAGAAAGCTCAAGAGGTGGCTGTATACTACGGTTTCAAACCGATAGAAACTCCAATGCTTGAACAAGAAACTATATTTACTACAGGTATAGGAGAAGGTACAGATATTATAGACAAAGAAATGTATTCTCTAAAAACCAAAGGAGGTGACCAACTCGCTCTACGTCCAGAGCACACAGCTCCTTTAATGCGTGCCTATATCGAACACGGAATGCAAACTATGCCTCAGCCAGTAATGTTCTATCAATATGGACCATCCTTCAGACATGATAATCCTCAAAAAGGACGTTACCGACAATTTTATCAATTTGATATAGATTCTTTGGGTAGTGAAAAAAGTATCATGGATGCTTTAGTTATTAAAGTAGGAATGAGTATTTTAGAAGAAGCAGGAGCTGAGAATCTTTCTATTGATATCAACTCTATTGGGGATAAAGAATGCAGAAACGGATACATTAAAGAATTAGTAAATTACTATAAAAAGAATTTATCTAGCCTCCCTGCAATAGATCGCGAGAGATTAAAGACTAATCCCCTACGTATTTTAGATTCTAAAGATTTAAAAACTAAAGAGATAAATGAAGGCGCACCAGACGCTATATCTTTCTTGTGCCCTACTTGCAAAAAACACTTTAAAGAAGTTTTAGAATATTTAGAAGAAATGGGTATTAATTATAATATCAATAAAAATTTAGTTAGAGGATTATCTTATTATACTCGCACCGTATTTGAAGTTATTGAAAACAACAAAGAAGACGAGACTCCTCTCACAATAGCTTCAGGTGGTAGATATGATTATCTAGCAAAGCAAATCGGTAGCAAGAAAGACGTACCAGCTGTAGGATTCTCTATCGGAGTTGACCGCGTGGTAGGATCTACTTGGTACAAAAAGCTCTCCCCCCGTATCATCAAGAAACCAAAAATATATTTTATCCAACTTGGTTCTGAAGCTAAATTAAAAAGTTTGAATATCATCGATGTCCTTCGTAAGGCACATGTACCTATAATGCAATCTTTATCGAAAGATTCTCTAGGATCTCAACTAGCAGTAGCTGAGAGACTCAATATCCCCTACGCTATTATCTTTGGAGTTAAAGAAGCCTTGGAGAACTCTGTGATAGTACGTGATATGTCTAATAGATCTCAAAATACAGTTAAAATAAATAAATTGCTTGAATATTTAAAAGAAATTAAATAAACAAAATATGAAAAGTAAAGTAAAAAATATTTTACAAAGTGAAGAAAAAGTCTTAAGACAAATAGCGCGTGAAATCCCAATCAAAGATATCCAAAGTCTAATAGTTAAGAAAATTTTAAAAGATATGTCTCTCGCTCTTGATAGCCAATATGACGGTGTAGCTATTGCCGCGCCTCAGATAGGATATTCAGTGAGAATATTTCTAGTATCAGGCAAGATATTTGAAAAAGACTTCATGAAAGGCAAGAAAACAGAAATAAAAAAAGAAATAAAAAATCTAGCTTTTATCAATCCTAAAATCACTAAACTTTCGAAAGATAAAGAATGGATGCCCGAAGGGTGCCTTTCTGTTCGTCCGATATATGGCAAGACTTATAGGTCCAATAAAGCGACCGTAGAAGCCTACAATGAAGAAGGGGTTAAGTTTACTCGTGGGGCCAGCGGTCTTTTAGCACAAATTTTTCAACATGAGACAGATCACCTAAATGGCATACTGTTTATAGATCATGCCAAAGAATTAAGAGAAGAAAATCTACCAGAATAAAATATGCAAAAAAATAATTTAAATTTTGTTTTTTTCGGTACACCGGAGGTCGCAAGTGAGACTCTCGATATCCTCAAAGATGCGGGTTATATACCGTCTCTTATAGTCACCGCTACTGATAAACCTCAAGGGCGCAAGATGATACTGACTGCCCCGGCTGTGAAAAACTGGGCAATACAAAACAACGTAGAATACATACAACCCGAGAAAATAAGTGAGGTAGAAATAGAAAAATTGCGTTCTATGAATGCAGACTTATTTATCGTGGTTGCCTACGGCAAAATACTTAAAGAAGAAATAATAAACATGCCTCCTTTGGGTTCGATAAATATTCACTATTCCCTACTACCGAAATATCGTGGTGCCTCACCTGTCGAATCCGCTATTTTAAACGGTGATGAAGTTACAGGTATCACCATTCAACAAATGGAATACAAAATGGATTCCGGTCCGATACTCGCGATGAAAGAAGTAGATATAAGTAAAGCAGAAACAACTCCAGAACTCAAAAAGAAATTAATCAAAATAGGAGGAGATTTATTAGTAGAGATTTTACCTAAAATAATAAATAAAGAAATTTCTCCAATCCCGCAAGATGAAGACAAGGCTACTTTTTGTAAAAAAATAAAAAAGGAAGATGGTTTAATAGATCCAGAAAAAGACAATCCTATTGATATGTTTAATAAATACCGAGCTTATAAAGTTTGGCCTAGAGTATTTTATTTTAAGGAAAATAAAAGAATTATCATAACAGAGGCTCTACTCTCGAACGATAAATTCATCATCAAGAAAGTAATCCCTGAAGGAGGAAAAGAGCAAACTATAAATTAAAGTTAATTAATACTTACCTGTTTCTGGATTTCTCTTAGAGATCTTTTTCATCATCTTCTTTACACTTTTTTCACCGCGACGAGCGAGAGTTTGAGTCTTGTCTTTCTTTTGGCTGATTTCTCTAAACAAACCATCTTTGATAACATCTATAGCTTCATAAATATCAGATTTATCAGCACTTAAATAAAACTTTTTACCGTCTATTTTAATAGTACAATCAGCGTGAAAAATATCTCCCGATTTATGATGCTTGGTGCTTTTAGAAACTTCAAAATTAATTTTTACTTCTCCTCCTTTATCTTCTATCTTTTTCAGAATTTTACCTAAATTGGTAACTCTCTTTACAATATAATCTTTTAATTTATCTGTTAATTCTAACTTCTTTGCTAAAATTTTTATATCCATACCTTAATTATATCACAAAAAAGCTATCAATCTAAATTGATAGCTTTTTTGTATAAATATCCTAAACCCTAAACCCCATATTCAAAACTCCATTAGTCACAGTCACAAGACTTTGTTGATATACAGGTGTATAAGAACCATCAAGATTCTTCT
>CAYLQJ010000012.1:0-17246 GCA_964385945.1 uncultured Candidatus Saccharibacteria bacterium | reverse complement strand
ACCTATAGAATCTTTATTATAAACTTTGGAAACATTGTTAAAATAAATCACCTTCTTATTTTATCACACTTACGGAATCGAGCAAAATAAAAACCAAATTAATTTGAAAATTCAAACTAATTCGGTTCTTTTAGAGAACTAATTTTTTATGCAATAACTTCTTAATTGCTGATAAGTCCTGTTATTTTGATTCGCAGGACATACAGGTACTCCATTATTATCAAAACTTTCTCCTTTTTGGGGACCTTTTTTAACTGTTTTTGGGGGTTTTTTAGTTTCTGTTTTCTTGCTAACCAATTTTTTCATTATAAATGATTTTTGTATTAAAAAATAAGGACAAATTTATTGAAATATACAACAAAAATAATTAAAAATCAAGTTTTATTTTTTCATAAAAATATCCAAATCCCCTTCTAAAACATCTTCTATTTGAGAAGTCTCGACGTCAGTCCTATGATCTTTAACCATCTTGTACGGATGCATTACATACGAGCGGATTTGATTCCCCCATTCTATGCTCGTGCCTTTACTTATTTTCATACTTTCTTCAAAAGTTTTTTTCTCATTTTGTGCTTTTTGAAAAATCTTGGCTCGCAGAATATTTATAGCTGTCTCTCTATTTGCTTCTTGGGAACGCTCGCCTGTAGCATGGACTGAGATATTCGTCGGAATATGAAGTACTCGAACCGCCGTCTCTCTCTTGTTAACGTTCTGACCACCGGGACCTCCAGACTTTGCAAATTCTACTTTTAAATCTCCGTCAGGTATCTCAAAATCACGCTCATCAAGTTTGGAGAATTTCGGTAAGACTTCTACTAAAGAGAAAGAAGTGTGGCGTAATTTCTTGGCATTAAATGGTGAGATACGGACGAGCCTATGAACTCCACCTTCGTTTTTCAAAAGTCCATACGCTCGCGCGCCTTCGACCTCAAAAGAAATATTACGATAACCTCCGTGCTCGTTTTTATTCTCATGAATGAGAATTACATTCCAACCTTTTTTATTAGCATATTTAAAATACATAGAAAATAAAATACTAGAGAAATCTTCAGCGTCGTCGCCTCCCGCTCCAGATATGATAGATACTATAGCCGAACCCTTATCCCATTTACCCAATCCCTCACGCTTGTCTTTCAAATCTTGTATTTCTTTGATTACTCGTTGAGCTTCATTTTTATCAAGCCAAAAATCAGGCCCAAGCATAAGAGCTTCTAGTCTTTCTATTTCTTGATTTATGTTTTCATTATCTTCCATAACTATAATTACTGTAACAAAAAAATACTTAATTTGCTATAATGTATCTTATGAAAAAAAGAGTAGCAAAATACATTGGGGATTTAGTTTATGGAGCAAATGACGGTATTATCACAACTTTCGCTATTGTGGCGGGAGTAGCTGGGGCAAATCTCTCGCCGGCTGTGGTGATAATCTTAGGTATTTCGAACGTCTTGGCTGACGGTTTCTCTATGGCCTCATCGAACTACCTCGCTCGTAAATCAGAAAAAGACTATCTCGACAATATCGGTAAAGAAGGAGGCAACGTAAACAATCCTATTAAAAATGCTGTAGTCACATTTGTTGCTTTTATTCTAGCCGGATCTATCCCTCTCATTCCTTACGTATTTGGAATCAAAGAAAATGTATTTAACTATGCTATTTTATCGACCACGATAGCCTTATTTACAGTCGGGAGTTTGAGAGCTAGAGTCACAGGTATGAATTGGATCAAAGCCGGAATGGAAATGCTACTAGTCGGAGCCTTAGCTGCCGGTGTTGCCTACTTTATCGGTCGTGCACTGAGCTATTTGATTTAAAGTTAAAAATTTAATTACACTTATTTAATATGGAAATACATAAAACAATAAATAAAGATTATATTCATCACCAAAAATCTAAGATTGCAAACGTCTTGAAAGAAGTGGTTTTTGGATTAGAAGACGGTATGGTTTCTACTTTAGGTTCTATCGCCGGCATAGCTATAGGTAGTGGAAATAAAGCCACAGTTATCCTAGCGGGAACGGTTATTATTGCAGTAGAATCTATCTCTATGGGTATCGGTTCATATCTTTCAAATAAATCTGAAGAAGAAATGGAACAAAGAATAATAGCAGAAGAGACAGAAGAGTTAAAACAATTCCCAGAAGAAGAGAAAGAAGAATTATATAACATGTATTTAAAAGACGGTTGGTCAGAAAATCTTTCAAAGCAAATGTCTGAAGAAGCTTCAAAAAATGAAAAAATATTTTTGAAGGAAATGGTCCTAAGAGAACTCAATATCCCTGGAGAGCAAGAATCGGTATCACTCAAAGGTGGTATATATATGTTCTTTGCTTATATTATAGGAGGTATGGTTCCTTTGTCTTCTTATTTGTTTTTACCGATAAAGACAGCTGTCATAGTATCCGTCATCACTACTCTTATCGGATTGTTTGCTCTAGGTATGAGTACTACAAAATTTACAAAACAACCTCTAATAAAATCAGGTATGCGAATACTAATAATGGGAGGTATAGCTCTAGTCGCTGGTCTTACAGCAGGACTATTAATAGGTGAATAATTTTCTCGTCGGGTGTTAGAACACAACGATATTTGAGCCGTTGGTGAGGATTGAACTCACGCTCTCCATATTACCAATATGGTGCTTTACCACTAAGCTACAACGGCTGAAACTCACCTTGTGATATTACTATAAATCTAACTTATTTTCAAATTAATTTATGCTATAATATTTGTGTCGGTTTTATAAATTAAAAATAATTTTATTAATATGCAAAAAATAATTGCTTTATGTTTCGGTTTTCTTTTATTAGGTGGAGGTGTAGCTTTTGCTCAAACAGGAACAATCCCAGTATTATCAAATGATGAAGGAATTGCACCTGTTCCAACTTTAATAAGTGTAAATCCAAATATGCTTTGTGTTCAGACAGCTGTAGCTACTCGTGAAGCTGCTATCGGTACTGCATTCACTACTTTCTCAACTTCTATGTCTAGTGCATTATCTACTCGTGCAACTGCTCTTAATACTGCTTGGGGTATGACAGATGCCAAAGCTCGTAGAACAGCTCGTAATGAAGCTTGGGTAAATTACAAAAAAGCTTCTCAAGCAGCAAAATCTACAATGAAAACAAGTAAGAAAAGTGCTTGGACTACTTTCCAAACAGCATCAAAAGCTTGCAAAACAGCAGTAGTAGAATTTGAATCAAATGACAATCTTGCAATCTAAATAATTAAAATTAAGATTACAAATTAAAAAACTTCACTATATAGTGAAGTTTTTTAATTTTGTTTTATTTTATTTTTTAAATCCTTCAAGAGCTTTCAAGATTTCCATCGGTATCATATAGACTACAGTATTGGATTGATCAGAAGACATATCATTGATGGATTGCAAAGTTCTCAAATGCAACGCTCCTGGAGTCGCTGATAGCATCTCAGCTGCACGAGCTAGATTTTGAGATGCCGCTAGTTCACCTTCAGAATTAATAATCACAGCTCTCTTTTCTCTTTCCGCTTCTGCTTGTTTACCGATAGTGCGCTCCATATCTGCAGGCAATGACACATCTTTAAGTTCTACATTTTGAACTTTCAAACCCCAAGCGTCAGTCTCCGCATCTACTATTTCACGGATTCTATCTGCAATTTTATCGCGACTTGAAAGTAATTCATCGAGAGTCACCTCTCCGACAATATTCCTCATCGTGGTCTGAGCATATTGCGAAATAGCATAACGAAAATCTTCAACTTCTATAATAGACTTCGGAGCATCACTAACTTTATAATAAATCACGGCATTTACTTTCACAGACACGTTATCACGAGTGATAGCATTCTGATCAGGTACGTCCACAGCTTTAATACGGACGTCTACCTTCTGATAACTTTGGATTATCGGGAAAACTAGTCTCCATCCCGGCTCCATAACTCCAGTGAATTTACCCAAAGTAAACCGCACACCTTTTTCGTATTGGTTAATTTGACGAATGCTAATTAGAATAACTACAAAAATAATAACAAAAAGTATTAGATACATGTTAATTTAAAATTAAATATTAATAATATTATTATAGCACGATATTAACATATCGTAATAAGACCCGATCTTAAAGATTCACATTAGCACTATCTATTTTTCTACCTATCGCTTTAGGGCAAAGTCCAGTATTACACATACCCCCACAACCAGTCTCCCCGCTCGCACATTCTGTATTTATTTTTTTAGAGATCACCTGTAAAACTTTTAATTTTTCAACATCTGTTATTTTTTTTAAAGAAAGACCTATAAGCATAAGCATTTTTTTATCATATAAATCTATATTATTTTTTTCTGAATAAATAAAAGGATCTTCTCCTGACTCTATGCACTTAGAAAGTATTTGATCTAAAACAGGGTTTAAGTGATTATTGTTCTCAATATTTGGTGTAAATAATTCGGTAGGCATAAATTTATTATATCACAAAAAATTAGCTACTCTGTGGTAATACCGTCGAAATCTTCCGGATTACTCTCAGCTTCTTCTTTAGTATTTCTAATTATGCCGTCTTTATGATGAGCTGGAGCGTAGATTGTATACATTTTTAAATCTTCTTTGCCAGAAAGATTAATAATATTATGTTTAGCCCCAGAAGGTATAATAACAGTA
Source organism: uncultured Candidatus Saccharibacteria bacterium (assembly GCA_964385945.1). Lineage (GTDB taxonomy): Bacteria > Patescibacteriota > Minisyncoccia > Phycocordibacterales > UBA9973 > UBA9973. The sequence continues at coordinate 12,606 of CAYLQJ010000012.1, read as the reverse complement.
TCCCCGTCAGAAACGAGATATTCTGTATCATTAACGATAACCTTCCCTTCTCCTTTCTCAAATCTAAAAAATTGATCATTTTCATTATGAGTCTCGAGGCCTATATCTTCGAGAGGTTTCAAAGACATAAGGACGAGTTGCATATGCAAACCAGTATATAAAACCTTACGAAAATCATTATTTTCTAAAGTTAACTTTTCTATGTTGTCTTTATATCCTTTTTTCATACACTAATTATACCATAAAAAGAAAAAACTGGCATAAGCCAGCTTTTCTTTTTATGCGCGATCGACCGGACTTGAACCGGCAACCTCCCGCGTGACAGGCGGGTGCTCTAACCAGTTGAGCTACGATCGCAACAATACCTAACAAATTTAACACAAAACAAGAAAAAACTCCAGTTTCGTATTGTGTCGGCGGGTGGACTTGAACCACCTACCTTGGGCTTATGAGTCCCACGCTCTAACCAGATGAGCTACGCCGACAAAAAGCAAACTGCTTTGCTTTTTGTCAATAGCATTACTACGGACAAAGGCATGACGACGTTGTGAGGCAAAGCCGAACCGTCGTTTTTAGCACCTGCATTTTATTATCTTAGCATATTTAAGCTTTTTTTCAACTTATTTACAAAAATTATAGTTTGTAGTATACTCTACAGAGCTAGACTACTAGTTTTATAGCGGGGTAGAGAAGTGGTATCTCGTAAGGCTCATAACCTTGAGACTCTGGTTCGATTCCAGACCCCGCAACAATTTTAAAAATACCTCATACAAACACTAGATATAACCATAATCTCTAAAGATTTGCTCGTATATTGTGGTTATTCTTTTTGCCTCTAATTTAGAGATTTCAAATTCTGTTCCTTCGTGAGCAATTCTATTTCGAACATTATGAGCTTCCCAAGCTGAGCTTAAATTTTTAAATTTATCTTTATCTACAGATTTTAACTTTTCCCCAAAAGTGTCTCCTTTAAAACCTAGATCATCTACCAAAGATTCTAAAATAGAATCGGCTTCAAGGATAGCGAGTTTCCAATCATTCTGATTTTCAGAATTCATATATTCGGTCACAGCTAGCCAACGAGGGTTCTTAGGTGAACCGGCACTCTTCACCTTTTCTTCTTTAGCTTTTTGTTTTTGAGCAAATTCTTTAATTTTTTCTCCTAAATATTCATCTTCTTTTTTACGAATTTCAAAAACTCTGAGTATACAGTAAAATAAAATCGTCGCAAAAAGTAAAATTAATATATACAAAAGATTAGTAAAAATAGATACCCATATACTCGCCCCGGATACAGACCCAGCTCCTGAGACACCACCGGAGGCTCCACCTCCGAGTCCCCCATCAAATCCACCCGAACCTGACCCCCCAGACCCCGAACCGCCGAATCCTAAAAAAAGATATATCTGATAAAAAAGATATTCTAGGTTAATAAATTTTACTTCAAATAAATAATTTGCTTGAGCTAATATATTTGTGTTGGCTATTTTATCTAGGTCCATATTTAAATATTACTATAATGAAATTATAACATATTCAAAAAATTATTTATTGAATTCTTCCACTTTTTTCCCCAGAGAGAAAAGATTATCTTCACAGAAATGCGGGGCCATAAATTGTACTGACATAGGCAACTTATCTGCGGTAAATCCTGAAGGTATAGCAATAGCTGGTATACCTACGAGGTTCGCCGGAGCTGAGAAAATATCACAAAGATACATAGATACTGGATCGGACAATTTCTCACCTAATTTAAAAGGTAACACTGGGACAGTCGGAGTCATAATAAAAGCGACCTCTTTGAAAGCTTCATTTATTTCACGTTCCATAGCCCGACGAACTTTCCAAGCCTTGTTGTAATAAGCATCATAGTAGCCATGAGACAAAACATAAGTTCCTAAAATAATACGCCTTCGAGCTTCAATACCAAAACCGTGAGAACGACTTTTCTTGAAACTCTCCCAAATATTATTCCCCTCTACTCTCGTACCATATCGCACTCCATCAAAACGAGAAAGATTCGTAGAGACTTCAGCCGGCATGATTATATAATATGCCGCCAGAGAATATTTAGAATAAGGCAATTTAATATCAACAATCTCATAACCCTCACCTTTCATCTTCTCTACCATTTGATTAAAATTCTCCATGATTATCAGATCTACTCCAGTTTTAAATAAGTCATAAGGAACTCCTATTTTCTTTAAGTTATTATTCTTAATCTCGGACTTTCTATCTTCCGCCAAGATAGAAGTATTATCATTTTTATCATAACTAGATAAAGCATTAAAAACTATTTCTACGTCAGAAACATTTTTACCAAAAGGACTAACTTGATCAAGAGAGTTCCCCATAGCTATAATCCCATATCGAGACAAAGCTCCATAAGTAGGTTTTAATCCCACAAGTCCACAAAAAGCGGAAGGTTCACGCACGGACCCACAAGTCTCAGTCCCTAGAGTAAACAAAGCCATATCTCCAGCTAGAGCTGCCGCTGAACCTCCACTTGAACCTCCAGGCACACGAGATAAATCTAGTGGATTGCGAGTAACTCCAAAGGCACTAGTCTCAGTCGAAGAACCCATAGCAAATTCATCCATGTTAGTCCTACCTAAAATAATAGCTCCTTCTTTTTTCAAAAGCGCTACCACCGTAGAATCATAACTTGCTACATGTTTCTCTAAAATTTTAGAAGAGGCTGAAGCTATATGTCCAGAAAATAAAATATTATCTTTTATGGCTAAAGGAATCCCAGTGAGTTTCGTCGCTGTACCGTTTTTGAATTTCTCTTGTGCAATATCTACTTGAGTAGAAATATCATCAAATATTTCTAGGTAGGCATTAATCTCAGTATTTTTCTCCTTGATAACTTTAAGATATTCTTCTACTAATTCTTTTACAGAATATTCTCCACTCTTTAAAGAATTATGTACTTTTTCTATATTTAAATTTTTTAAATCAATCATATTATTTTTACTATAAAATCTTTTTAACTTTTACAAAATTATTCAAAGAATCTGGAAATTGTTTTATTATTAAATTTTTATCAAAATCTTTATCTTCTAGGACGTCTTCCCTCCAAGTATTTTTGTGATTATATTCTGGAGCCATGTCTTCCACCTCTACGTCCTCTATTTGCTTTACATAAGCTAAAATACCGTCCATATCTTTCAGGATTTGTTCTTTTTCCTCTTGATTTAGCTCTATTTTAGCAAGCTCTGCCAAATGCTCCACGTCTTTAATTTCCATAAAAAGATTATAACAAAAAACACCAATATTGTATACACAAAAAAACCTCTCAACATGAGAGGTTTTTTTAATATATTGTTCTAATTACAAGAATTATTAATCAAATCTCGAGTAATAGGTCCTACAAGTCCATCTTGTGTAGTACCTAGATAAGCTTGCATTCTCTTAATAGCTCCGTCGGTAATAGGTCCTAAGATACCATCTACTTTACCTGAATTAAAGTTTAGTCTATTCATATGTGCTTGAAGGATTTTAACTTCTTTTACTGTAGTACCTGTATATGAATGATATCTATTGTCTCTAGCTCCTGCTTTAAGGTTTTGAGTTAAGATTAGTTCTTTGGTACATAGTTTATTGCTACCTAAGGTAGTTTGGTTTTGATTAGTGTTGTTATTTATTGGATTAGTGTTTGTTGGTTCTGGAGTTTGGGTTGGAGTTGTTGGTGTAGTTATTACTGGAGTGGTGATGACTGGAGTAGATGGTGTACTTGGTGTACTACTTCCTCCACCAGAGTGAACTACTATATTAAATGGTGAGATTGTTAATGGAGTTGATGTATTACTAGTAGCATCTGTGACTGTGATAGTACAGCTGTTGTAGTATCCTGGAGATAGCGTGTTTAAGGTTATGGTATTGTTTCCTACTGTAGCTGTTGTGGTAGTACTAGAGCATCCACCTCCATAAGTTATGGTACCAGCTTGATCTGTACTGAAGGTATAGGATACTTGGTTTGAGTTTACTGTTACTTGTGGTGGTGGGGTTACTTCTGTTAGGGTTGGTGGTACGTCTCCTAGTTTAAGGATGAAGATGTCAGCACTACCTGCTGAGGTTAAGTTGGAGACTCCTAGACCTGGGTTGAAGTCTGCTATGCCTTGAAAATATCCAGTAGTGTAGACATTACCTAATGAATCTGTAGTTATTGAATGTCCTGCATCAGCACTTGTCCCACCAAAACTTTTAGCCCAAACATAGTTTCCACTAGAATCAAGTTTTAAAAGATATACGTCAGTACTTCCTGCTGAAGTTAGATTACTTGTATCTACTCCTGGATCAAAGTCTGCTGTATTTTGAAAGTTTCCTGTAATATACTGATTACCGCTTCCATCTAAAGTAATAGAATAACCATAATTATTCGTTGTTCCACCAAAACTTTTAGCCCAAACATAGTTTCCAGATGAATCAAGTTTTAAAACAAAATCACTAGAACTTCCAACTGAAGTTAGATTACTTGTTCCTGCTCCGGGGTCAAAGTCTGCTGTGTCAGCAAACCAACCTGTTATATACAAATTGTCACTTCCACCTAAGGTCATTGAAAAACCTCGATCATTACCTACTCCTCCAATATTTTTAGCCCAAACATAGTTTCCAGATGAATCAAGTTTTAAAACATATATGTCACTACTTCCAACTGAAGTTATATTACTTGTTCCTGCTCCGGGGTCAAAGTCTGTTGTGTCACCAAACCAACCTGTAATATATATGTTACCTAAACTGTCTTTGACTATGGAATGACCTCCGTCACTGTTTGTTCCTCCAACATTTTTAGCCCAAACAAAATCGCCATTGGTATCAAGTTTAAGAATAAAAATATCCTCACTTCCAACTGAAGTTAGATTACTTGTTCCTGCTCCGGGGTCAAAGTCTGTTGTGTTTTTGAATTTTCCTGTAATATACTGGTTACCGCTTCCATCTAATACAATAGAATGGCCATAATCATCGCTTGTCCCACCAAAACTTTTAGCCCAAACATAGTTTCCACTAGAATCAAGTTTTAAAAGATATACGTCAGTACCTCCAACTGAAGTTAGATTACTTGTTCCTGCTCCGGAGTCAAAGTCTGCTGTGTCAGCAAACCAACCTGTTATATACAAATTGTCACTTCCGTCTAAAACAATAGACAAACCTTGATCACCACCTGTTCCACCGACACTTTTAACCCAAATAAAGTTTCCATTAGAATCAAGCTTTAAGATAAAAATATCATAACTTCCTGCTGAAGTTAGATTAGTCGTTCCTAATCCTGGATCAAAGTCCACTGTACCTTCAAACCTTCCTGTAATATACTGATTACCGCTTCCATCTAAAGTAATAGAATAACCCCTATCAAAACTTGATCCTCCCATACCACGAACCCAAACAAACTCCCCTTCACTCGCTTCTGTATACAAAGGAGCAAAAGAGAAGGTTAATAGAAAGATTAATAATAAAGAAAAGACTTTTGAAAATATATTTGATATATTTTTCATTCCGTTAAGTATTTTTGATTAATTTATAATATTACTATACTTTATAATTCGACAATTACTTTAATTTACTTATACCCGTTATTTAAAATATTTAACGGGATTCATAAACCTATTATATATACTAATTACCTATTGGTAATGACTGACAAGGAATTCCATCTTTATTGCCATCAAGTCTATTTACATCACTTTCTACGCCACCAGTCTTATCAAAAAACTTTTGTGATTCTATTTGAGTGGAAAAATCTTCACAATTATATTCATTTTTAGCTTTACCTAAGGCTCTATCAGTAACAACATTCCCCTCTTTATCAAACAATAGATTACCCTCTTCATCTCTCTCTATTTTTGATTCTTGAAAAGAACCTGTATCAACTAATTTACCTAAATCAAAATCATTGTTTGATAATTCAAAACCTAATGCACCTAGTAAAACTACAATAACTCCTAATAATATTTTCTTTTTAGGACTATTTGGTTTTAAATTCTCTTTATTTAATTTATCTTTTGCTAAATTAGAAATTGTATTTTTAATATCCATATATTTATATTAAGCTAAGTACAAAAGTACTGCAATTATAATTAAAACAATAATAATAATGATACGAACATTTTTTGAAAATCTTAAATTATTCATACGTGTATTATATCTTAAAAAGATAATTTTTTATAATATATCTAGTGGAAAACTCTAAAACTCTTTACCAGTTAAAGCTTTTATTCTTTCTTCCACAGGAGGATGTGACGCAAAAAGTCCAGAAATTTTCTTGCCAATCTTATAGCCTTTCGGATCAGCTAAATACATGTGTGCTATAGCGCTTGATTGTCTTTTCATTGGTTGGCTGTATTGAGAAATTTTACGTAATGCGTTCGCTAGACCTTCAGGATAACGAGTAAGTAACGCTCCCGTAGCATCTGCTAAGAATTCTCTCTTCCTTGAGATTGAGAGCTGAATCAGAGTCGAGAAAATAGGAGCCAGAATAGCAAAGATTATCCCAACAATCATTAATACATTACCTACTTTACTATCACTATCATTATCTCTTCCTCCTCCCCACATTAAATTCCTTATGAACATATCCGCTACAATAGATACAAATCCTACGAGAACAACGACGACAGTAGAAAGCAACATATCTCTATTCCCGATATGACTCATCTCGTGAGCCATAACTCCTTCAAGTTCATTCTTGTCTAGAATAGCAAGTAGTCCAGTCGTCACAGCGACCACGGCGTGATTCTTGTCGCGACCAGTAGCGAAAGCGTTCGGTGCAGGATCGGTAACTACATAAACTTTCGGCATAGGGAGCCCTGCAGTAATAGAGAGATTCTCAACGATAGTATAAAGATCAAAATATTCTTCCCTTTTAGCAAGTTTCGCTCCTGAGAGTTTAATAACAACTTTATCGGAATACCAATAAGAGACGACATTCATCACAATACTGAATAAAACAAAAATATATAAAATATTTGGATTCTGATAGTAATAAGAAAAGAACCAACCGAGCCCAATAACTACCAAAAAGAACATAGTCATAAGAATCCATGTTTTGGTAATATTTTTTGATTGTTGTGTGTATAGTGTGGACATATATTATTTTTGTTTAAATTTATCAATAAGAATTGGAAGCATAATTAAAGTAACGATTTATTCCAGCATTTTCCCCAACCACACATAAAGCAGATTCAGAATCACCTATACATTCTTTATTTTCAGGTAAATTCGAAATTAAATCAGCTTTTAATTTAATTAAAAAATTATTTTCATCTAAAACTGGTCCAAATTTTTCAACAGGTACACCTAAGATGGAATCATTCCATTTAATCCAATTTTTAGGTAAACCATTTTCATCAAAATCAAAAAATTCAACGTCTTCTCTATAGCCTTTATATATTTCATCATTCTCTTGAACTAAATTGCTACTTATTTTATTATCTAAATCTGGTAAATACTCTCCCTGATTCTGATACATAAAACGTAAAGCGAAAATCATCAATACGATAAGTATTAATAACAAAACTGTATTTAACTTTGAACCATAGAAACTTTTACCCCAATATTCTTTTTCTAGATTATTGTTTTCCATTTTTATTCTATGATGATAGGTATGAGGACAAATTTATTAACTCCTTCATCTGGCCCCGCAGGATTATCATTTCTGATCTCAATATAAGCTGGACCTTTTGGTAAGGCCGTAAAATCTACATTACCTTCAAAAGCTACAGGCTCTACTGTCATCCAGTCAGATATCGCTACTCCGTTACTTGCTAACAATAAGTTCTTGTCATTATCTAGAATATTAATTAAAATATTCGCTTCGAAAAACCAAGCATTTTTGATTATGCCTTTATAAGACATAATTCCTGAAACCTTCGTATTAGGCAAGATAGAGAAAGATACAAGGTCATTAATATTACCTGTGATTGCTCTGTTTTGAGAATCATCAACTACCACATCTTCTACTGGCGCTACAGTAACTGCAGGTCTTTGAAGTAAATAAATACCTATACCCACCACGATAATAACCACTACCCACATTATTCTTTTACCTAAAGTTGTCATATATTTTTTATTGAATTAGATTGTTAATATTAAAATTTAACTTCGACATTTTGTTGAGCTACGTCATCATCCGCTAGGTCAAAGAATTCCATCTTACCGAATTTAAACATTCCTGCAATGATATTCCCTGGGAATTGTTCGATGCGAATATTCAAATCTCTAACATTAGTATTATAAAATCTGCGCGCTGCTTGGATTTTATTTTCTGTATCAGAAAGTTCTCTTTGTAATTCTAAAAAGTTTACGTTTGCTTTCAAATCTGGATAAGCTTCAGCAATACCAAAAAGTCCTGTTACTGCTTGACCCAGAATTGCTTCAGACTTTGCATGATCTCCGATAGTCTTTGCTCCCATGGCTGCTGCGCGTGCTTGTGTTACTTTCTCAAAGGCACCTGATTCATGAGTAGCATAACCTTTAACTGCATTAACTAAATTCGGAATAAGATCATATCTCCTTTTTAATTGAACTTCTATATCTGCCCAAGCTTCTTTCGCTCGGTTAATCAAAGAAATAAGAGAGTTATAAGAAGTAACAATCCAAATGATAACTATAGCTCCGATACCTAGTAATATTGTATATATATTCATAAAATTTAAAATTAAATAATAAAAGACCTAAAAACCCTAACAAGGGTATTATAACATAAAATAAACGAGAGTAGACTATCGAGATTTTTGTAAACCAGCTACAACTACCAATAAAGGTGAGGCTAAGAATATAGAAGAATAAGTTCCAAAGAACATTCCAGATATCAAAATCAAAGCAAAATACTTTGTAGTTTCAGGTCCAAAGAAGAACAAAGCTACTAGAACCAAAATAGTACTTAAAGAAGTTGAGATAGAACGCACGAAAGATTGATTCAAACTTTTACCTACAACTACACTAAAATCAGCTTTAGAAATATTTTGTTCATTGTGTAAGTTTTCTCTAATTCTGTCAAAGATAACTATAGTATCAGAAACAGATAGACCCAAGACTGTGAGTAAAGCCACCACAAACAAAGTATCCACTTCAGCTCCTAGATAAAATGATAACCAAGAGAATATCCCAACTGGTATGATAATATCATGAAGCAAAGATACTATAGCTATAAGTCCATATCTCCATGAAGACACAGGCTTAGAGACCTTACGGAAAGCATAAGCGATAAAGCAGATGATAGTGATAGCTACTAAGATAATAGCCAGGATAGCTTTCCTAGTAAGCTCACGTCCTACAGACGGACCAATAGAATTGAAAGCAACTTCTTCAACATAATTCTCTTTATCTAGAGACAAAGTTTTTAATAATACATCATGTTCTTCGTCGGTAAGGTCGCGAGTTTTAACTAAATAACCTTTATCCCCTGTTGGTTGGATTAAAAAAGTTCCAAAATTTAACGCTCCAACTTTTTCATTTAACACGGATTGCTCGGGGCGGACATCTGTGTACACTACTTCAGTCAAAGCTCCTCCTTTAAAGTCTATACCTATCTTTAAACCAAATACTGAAATAGATATTATAGAAAATAATACTAAAGCTACAGATATACCGATAAATATTTTTTTGTTTTTAATTATAAACATATTTTTGTATCTTAATTATTTTTTGTACCTCCTCCTGTAATACCACTAGAGAATAGAAATCTCAAAACTTTATTCTCTTTACTCATTGCGATAGTTTTCATGAATATGCGAGTTACAAAAATTGATGAGAATAATGAAACCAATACTCCTAGGCCTAAAGTTAAAGCAAATCCTTTAATCAAAGAAGTTCCAAACCAGAAAAGGATGATAGCAGTTAAAAGACTAGAAATATTAGAATCACGGATAGAAGTCCAAGCTCTATCGAAACCAAATGAGACAGCGTCAGCAATAGTCCTTCCAGAACGCAATTCTTCTTTAACTCTTTCAAAGATAAGAATATTGGCATCCACTGCAATACCCAAAGAAATTATGAATCCAGCTATACCTGCTGCAGTTAGAGTAACTGGGATTAATTTGAATAAAGTTAAAATTATTACAACAAAGATAGAAAGAGATATAACTGCTATCGTTCCTGGTAAACGATACCAAAGGATCAAGAACAAAGCTATAAGCAGAAAACCAATAATAGCAGCTTTCACTCCAGCATGGATAGCACTATCTCCTAAAGTCGCGCCGATAGTTTGTTTAGATATTAGAGTTATTGGTACAGGCAAGGCTCCAGAGTTCAAACGCCCTACGAGTTGTTTAGCTTCAGTTGGATTAAAGTTCCCTGAGATCACAGCTTCACCGTTTAGTATTTCTTCACGAACTACAGGAGTAGATACAGGAGCTCCGTCGAGATAGATAGCTACCATTTTACCAACGTTGGCTTTTGTTATTTCTGCGAAAAGTTTGGTACCAGTCTCGTCGAATTGAAGACTGACCCTAGGTTCACGAGTATTTTGATCAAAATCTAATACTGCTCTTTTTAAATATTTGCCTGTAAGTTCAGTACTAGTAAAGGCTTGAGATAAATCGAGATTTACTTGACCGTCTTCCCCTACGACTGCATCTTGGACAGCTTGAGTATTTTCAATTTTAAATTCAAGTAATGGAGTCTGACCTATCATTTTTACAGCCTCATCAACATCAGTAATACCAGGAAGATCTACAATAAGCTTCTCTTCACCTCCTGAGATAAATGAAGATTTTTGAATTTGAACTAGAGGCTCAGAAACACCGAAAAGATTAACTCTTCTTTCAATAACGTCTCTTAAAGCGTCCATAGAATTATCCACTTCTCCGCTCGCGACTTGGGATACGTCTGCTTTATAGATAAGGTGACTACCTCCTGAAAGATCGAGACCTAAACGAAATGGGTTATTTTTCAGATATGACTTTTCTGTTTCAAAAGATGTATTTAAACGAGGTTCAGATTTGAAAATAAACAAACCTAAAGCAACCGCTAGAGCTAAGATGAGTAAAGATAGTATTATTTTTTTCATTATTCTCCACATAAGATAGCCATATTCTATACATTTTCTAATAAATATGCAAGCCCTGTAAAGTCGCGACTGAACTGGGCAAGGAAATACACTAATTGCTTAATATCTAAAATTAATATATAATACACTTATGGAAAACAATAAAAACTATTTAGTATTTGGTCTCGTGTTAGGATTATCACTCATTATCAGTGCAGGTATAGGTTCTTTTACATTTTATAAATTACGTTCTATGGATTATATCTCTTCGACTGGATCTGCTAAAAAACCTGTAGTGGCCGACAAAGCAAAATGGACTTCTAGTATTAGTCGCCAAACAACTCTTTCTACTTTAAAAGCAGGTTATGCAAAAATGGACACTGATATCAAAGAAGTTAAAAACTTTCTAGTCCAAAATGGTATCGCCGAAACTTCTATCACCATATCCCCTGTTTATATGAATGAGGTTTACGAACAATATCCAAGTGCTGACAAAAAGTATAACTTAGTACAAAATATCGAAGTCAATGAAACTGATGTAAATAAAATAGATAATCTATCAAAGAATACTACCCCGCTTATCGTAGACAAAGGAGTTTTGTTCTCTACTAATTCTGTGGAGTACTATTATTCAAAATTACCTGAGGCTCGCGTTGAATTACTTGCAAACGCAGTAGCTGACGCTAAAGCTCGCGCCGAACAACTTGCTATCGCTGGAGGCAAGAATATCGGAGTATTACAATCAGCTTCAAGTGGAGTTGTGCAAGTCATGTCAGAGAATTCAGTAGAAGTATCTGATTATGGTGTGTACGATACTTCAAAAATCAACAAAGAAATAATGGTTACCGTAAAGGCTAGTTTCGAAATAAAATAAATACAAATATAAAATAAGTTAAAAGAGCGTTGAGAATAATTAAATTATTCTCAACGCTCTTTAAGTTTCAATCATCTTCAAAAAAGATTAAAATTTTTCTCATGATATCATTAGGTAATATCATTTGATTTTTTTTATAAAAAATATAGCCCGTGCCATCTTTTTTATAGTCAAGAATAATTTTAATTTTAAATTTTTTCCAAATATCAGAACTTGCTATATTTTCACATTCTTTCAAAGTTCTTTTTTTATTACACCATACATAAAATCTAACTTCTAAAAGAAATTGTAATTCTTTATCTTCAACAAGTTTAACAGAATCTACTTGGCTTAAAGCAAGATACACCTCAGAGAAATCTACTGTAAATAAATTATGATTAGAAATTTTAACAGAAGACTTTACTGTATTCGAATGTATAAAAGATACTAATATACCTTGCTCTGGATACCAAAGCTTGTACACGACGCTGTCTTTAGCTATGTATACACTATCAGCATTTTTAGTGACAAATGTAGCTAAATTGCTAACATCTATCGACTGGGCTTTTACAAAAATAGAATTCAAACAAAGGATAAAAAGAATGAATATATTTTTCATTTCATACTAGGTTTTATGTGAAGAACTAGAAACTATCAAAAATACAATACCATATTTAGCAGAAAAAGACAAATAGTATTTTAAATAAAAAACAACAAAAGTAGTAACCCTAAAATAACCCGATACCAACCAAAGATTTCAAAAGAA
>CAYLQJ010000011.1:0-18249 GCA_964385945.1 uncultured Candidatus Saccharibacteria bacterium | reverse complement strand
GTGTCGGTATTGCAGCTTCTGGTGGAGCACTCGTATTGTCCGCTGGAAAGAAAGGCAAGAGATATATCCTACCGAATGCAGAAGTTATGATTCATCAACCGCTCGGCGGAGTCGAAGGTCAAGCTACAGATATAGCTATAAGTGCAAAACATATCCTAAAGACCAGAGATAATCTAAACAAGATATTAGCTAAAAGTACAGGTAAGTCTTTAGCTCAAATAGAAAAAGATGTAGAGAGAGATTTCTACATGGATGCCGAAGAATCTAAAAAATACGGAATTATCGACGAGATAGTCACAAAGTCCAAAACCCCAGTCACAAAATAGCTAAAAGTCTAAAATCCCCGAACTTTACAGTCTTGGGGATTTTTGTTATAGTGAAAGTGTTTCGATTTACAAATTTATTTCAATCGGTTTATAGGAATATCCCATATATATGTCATCTCAAAGAGAGTTTTTAATAAAAAATTTTTATATTTCTTACAAAAGAAAGGCGGAATCACAGATATAGTGGTTTGTTTTTATAAGTCCGTGTAAAGACTTATGACATTAACAACAATAATTCTAATAGGGGCAGGAGCTCTTGTTTTAGGCGTTGTAGTCGGATATTATCTCCGTCTAATAATCGCTCTAGGTAAGAGACGCTCTATAGAAATAGACATCAAGCAAATGATGATCGGTGCCAAAGAAGAAGCGACTAGAATCACAGATGAAGCGAAAGCTAAAGCTGAAGAAAAGATTGCCAAAGTGACAGAAGAAGAGAAGAAGAAAGAGGTCGAATTCAAGGAAACAGAAAAAAGACTTATCAAAAAAGACGAACTTCTGGATTCTAGACAAGTAGAGATAGATAAAGAGATAGATAATATCAAACAAAAGACAGAAGAAGTTAAAAAGATAGGAGAAAGAGTTCAAGCTGTCGAAGAAGAAAAAAGGAAAGAGTTAGAAAGAGTTTCAAAACTGACAGTAGACGAAGCTAAAGAAGAATTATTTAAAGAAGTTGAGAAAAAATACGAAGAAGATTTCTTGGTTAGAATGGTCAAACTTGAAAATTCTAACGAGGAGAAATTAGAACGTCGCGCCAAAGATATCCTTGCGACTTCTATTCAAAGACTAGCTGCTAGTACTGCTTCTGACCTCATGGTCACCACAGTAGCGATTCCAAACAATGAAATCAAAGGTAAGATAATAGGTAAAGAAGGTAGAAATATCCGTGCGTTTGAAAGAGCTTCTGGTGTAGAACTTATAGTAGATGATACTCCAGGTTCTATCGTTATCTCATCTTTTGACCCTGTTCGTCGCCAAGTCGCTCGTCTTGCTCTCGAGAACTTAATACTCGACGGACGTATTCAACCTGCAAAGATTGAAGAGCTCGTAGATAAAGCGAAAGAAGAAATCAATAAGATAATTAAAGAAAAAGGAGAGCAAGCAGTTTACGAATGTGGAATATTTAACTTTGACCCTCGTATCGTAGCTATCATCGGTCGTTTATACTTCCGTACAAGTTATGGTCAAAACGTCTTGCAACACTCTATAGAGATGGCTCATATTGCCGGAATGCTTGCTGAAGAACTCGGAGCAGACGTAGCTATAGCCAAAGCTGGAGCACTTGTTCACGATATTGGTAAAGCTCTAGATCATGAAGTGCAAGGTACTCACGTCGAGATAGGAATGAGAATCTTACAAAAATTCGGAGCTGACGAGAGAATAATCACCGCTATGAAATCTCACCACGAAGACTACCCTTATGAAACTATCGAGTCTATCATAGTCCAAACAGCCGACGCTATCTCAGGTGGACGTCCAGGAGCTCGTCGCGACTCTGTAGAGAACTATCTAAAGAGACTTCAAGACTTAGAAGCTCTTGTGAATGGATTCAATTCTGTAGAGAAATCTTATGCCTTAGCTGCTGGACGTGAAGTTAGAGTATTCGTAACTCCAGAGAAGATCACAGACGTAGAAGCGAAGCTTATGGCTCGCGAAATAGCTCAAAAGATAGAACAAGAACTAAAATACCCAGGTGAAATAAAGGTAACAATGATCCGTGAGACAAGGATTATCGAATACGCTAGATAGAAAAATAAAATAATCTAAAGATTTTAATCAAAAAACTCCTAAAATTAGGAGTTTTTTGATTTTAACCTCAAAATTTTAAACAATAGAAAATATAAAAGTCAATTTATTATATATTGCTCTTAAAAAGGCATTATTATATAATAAGGAGGTAGAATTTATAAGGGTTTTAAAGGGTCGAATTTTCTTATCTAATATTTTTAGACAAGAAATCAAGATTATAAGTTTAAATAAAACTATAAACATATGAATAAACAAGGACTAGCAGAAATGGTACAAGGTAAATTAGGAGGTACTAAAGTTCAAGCAGAAGAAGTTGTAGACGGAATCTTTGGAGCTATCATCGACACAATGAAAAAAGGCGGTGAAGTTTCAATCGCAGGTTTCGGAATCTTCTCTGTAAAAGGACGTGCTGCAAGAATGGCTCGCAATCCAAAGACTGGAGAGCAAGTTAAAGTTGCTGCAAAGAAAGTTCCAAAATTCAGACCAGCAAAAGGTTTGAAGGATGCAGTAGAATAATATTCTAAAAATAAGAAGCCCTCATAATGAGGGTTTTTTATTTTATCTAACTTGGAGAAATAAAAATAGAGCTAGCTTCAAAAGAAGTAACTCT
Source organism: uncultured Candidatus Saccharibacteria bacterium (assembly GCA_964385945.1). Classification (GTDB taxonomy): domain Bacteria; phylum Patescibacteriota; class Minisyncoccia; order Phycocordibacterales; family UBA9973; genus UBA9973. The sequence goes on along the minus strand of CAYLQJ010000011.1, from coordinate 15,567 downwards.
ATTTATAATAAATTAATTCAAATTAATAATCATGCTTAATAATTTTTGCTGTACCAACGTTCTCAATAATTAAAAAGTAAATACCTGCAGGAACTAGAAACCAAAGTGGTTCATCAGATCTTGCTACAAAAGAAGATACTATTGTCCCACTAGTATTAACTAAATGAGCTTTTTCTTCTTTGGAAGATTTCCAGTATGGCGTTACCGCACCAACACCGGTGACATTATGGAATATTTTCAATTCTTGGGTTTTGACAAAAGAGGTCAACTCTCCTGCCAAAAATCTTCTTTTGCCGGAAGAATCTTGTACTTCCACAGAAAACCACAAATTTTTTCGCAAGTCAGAACCAATATCTTGGTCAAGAGGCCACTCTCCACTAAAAGAATCTCCTTCTTCCCTGGCTTCAAAATATTGAAATCTATCTGCTTCATCCGGGACATCTTCTTTGTCATGTATAATGATAAAACTGGTTTCTTTAGAATTAACATATAAGTTATCTAAATTTATATCATTCAACATAGAATTCACGTAAAGAGTATTATCCTTAATATTCCAATCAATAGTTAGCTTCAATTTTGGAGTATCAAATTTAACATTTTTAGTAAGAACTATCCTCCCATAGATATCATAAAAACCAGCATAACAAGCATAATCCATATTTACCCAAAACCAAATATCGGACGGTTGAGACAAAGATATGATCTTACCGCATTCAGAAAATTCTGCTGGGTAAGCATCAAGATAAGGAATAATAATCCAGGCTTCTCTTGTTGTGTCAGGATTAAACTCGCCCACAAAAAAATGCCCTTCATAGTCTCCTTTTTGGTAATTAAAGAAAAATGTATCTTTTTCTTGATTCTGCCCGAAAGCAAAATTAGAGAAAGAAAGTAAAAAAATCGCAACAAAAAATAACAACTTTTCCATGATAAATTAATTTAAAATTTTAAAAGAAAGTTAGGGAACACCCGTCCCATTCAAAATAACTATAACTTAACAAACACTAAGTGTCAAATAAAATATTGATATTTAATTAAATTACATTAAACTAATATATTGCAAAGGGTCTTTGTATCTTTTTGCATTTTCTTTTATATCTTTTTCTGACCCATAGCCATCCAAGGTATGAATAAGATTATTTTTATTAAGAGTTTCAAAATAATCCGCATCAACGGATTGAATATGTATGTGATCAAACCAATTACCATTAAAAGGTGCTTTCCCAACTTTAGCAAAAATTTTTCCTTTTTCTAGCTTATCTCCTATTTTACATAAAATATTTCTATCTAAATGAGCATAAATTAAAAAAACTGGTTCTGACAAATGCTTTAAAATAACCCTAGGACCCCACCCCCCGTCCAAAGTATTATCATCATCTATTCTCACGACCTCTGATTCAAAATCTGTAGCTATTTCTGTACCATAAGACACATTAATATCTACCCCAAGATGAATATAAATTTTATCTTTATCTAAATAACTATCTTTCCACAAAAAAGATCTATCTTCCATCCAACCACCATAAGAAAAATCTAAAGAATATTTTTTGTGGATATCATTTATAAAATTTTGACAGATTTCAGGTATTAAAAGTTTGTTTTTACCTAAAGAATATTCGTCTTTTTTATACCATTCTATCGCCTCAGAATTTAAATTCACATAACCGATATTTTTATTTTTTAAATTTGGGAAAATCATATTTTTAATATACCAAATATAAAGAGATATAGAACTTTACTTTTTTCTAATAAATGTTATAAAGATACTAGATAATTACTAGAAAATCTAGGAACTGTTTCGGCAGAAAAAACCGGCTAGTTATTTAAAAACATTAAATATGCAAGGCGCATTATTTTTTTACAATCGAAATGTTTCTGTTAAAGAACAGAAACTTGAAAAACCTTTAGGGATACTCTTCCTTACCTCTCTTAGAGACATAGCCCTAGAAGAGTACAATGGAAGATACATAAACATTAATACCAAAAGGCATTATATGAAAGGTATCATAGAAAGTACTGTTAAAGAAACTCACAAGAACGGCCGTCTTGAAGGAATAGTAGAAGTAAAAGGTGTGATAGTAGATGATTTACCGTCAGACCTCAAAAACCAGTTCCCTATTTTACCAACAAAAGGACAAGATTGGATTCATCCATTAAGTCTGAAAAATTCAAAAGGTGAATTAATTATTGATAAAACCTGGAATATTCCGTCTTTGTTCAGAAAATTACCCAAAGGAGAAAAAAAACTTAGGAATAAGGAAAAATTTAACTTTGAGTATCAAGTTTTACAAAAAGCTAAAAAAATCGGAGCCGACATAATAGTTTCTGATTCATATATGGCTATAATCAAATACTTGATAACGGACCTTGGTATGAATAACAAGGTATTGAATATTCACCCCGGTCCCACGTTGCTTAATAAGCCTTTCTGTTTTAGGGGTAGTGATCCAATCAAGGAAGCTGTAAAATTTGCAGAAAAAAGTAGTGGACTTGTTTATACAGGCGCTACTTTACACTTTGTTGATTCATTGGTTGATAATGGGGATTACATTGCTTATATATGCAATACTCCAGTAATTGCAAGAGATGAATTGGCGCTTATGTATAAAAATTACAAAAACGCCAAATTGCCTATTTTTATAGAAGGCATTAAGCATTACGCTTTAAAGATTTATCCATTTCTTTAAAGAAAAAGGTTGTTGGAATATTCCAGCAACCTTTTTATATTTTATTATTAACTATTCACTTTGGGTCTATATTGTATTGCTTCTAGGATGTGATTTTTATTTATTTCTGTTTCCCCTTCGAGGTCGGCTATGGTTCGAGCTATTTTTATAACTCTATGATACGCTCTCGCCGAGAGTCCTAGAGATTCCGCACTAGAATCTAATAAATCCCTAACTTCGTTTTTCAATTCTACAATATTTGACAGATCTTTGACGTTCATCTCACTGTTGGTCTTGTGCTTTAAATTAAACTTCTCAAATCTTTCTTTCTGAATCTTACGCGCAGACTTTACTCTCTCTTTTATAACTTCACTGCTCTCGCCATCTCCGCCACCGGCGAGTTTTTTGTAATCAATATTCCCTACAGACACCCAGATATCAATACGATCCATAATAGGACCCGAGAGCTTTCTCTTATATCGGTCCAAGTCCGAAGGTTTACAAATACAAGCTTTTTGTTTAGAACCCGCATTCCCACAAGGGCAAGGGTTCATAGCCGCGACAAGGATAAAATTCGACGGGAAGATAGCGCTCCCTCTCGCTCGTGAAATAGATACGATATTATCCTCAAGTGGTTGACGCAAACTCTCGATAACTCTTTTTTCAAATTCTGGAAATTCATCCAAAAATAAAACTCCTCTATGAGCGAGAGTAACTTCACCGGGTTTCGGGATAGTTCCTCCACCGATCAGAGAGACATAAGACGAAGTATGGTGAGGCGCCCGAAAAGGTGGACTGACTACTAGTTCGCCTCTATTTGCTCCGATGACTGAATGTATCCCGGTAATTTCTAAGACTTCCTCCGTGGACAAGTCTGGCAATAATGCCGAGAAAGCCCGTGCCAACATGGTCTTGCCCGTTCCCGGCGGTCCGTACATGGCGATATTGTGCCCGCCGGCTGCCGCTATCTCAAGTCCTCTTTTAGCTCCTTCTTGTCCCCGAATATCCGAGAAATCCGAATCCTTCTTTTCTTTTATATAATTTATTTTAGTTTTAGGCTGTAATGATATTTTAGAAATTTGTATATTTTTATTATCTTCCCTTGAGTTTAAAGTATCGAGATGCTCTATCACTTCTTTCAAATCCTTAACTCCAAAAATATTTATATCATCAACAAGTGCCGCTTCAATAGCATTTTCTTTTGGTAAATATACCTCAATGAAACCCATCTTCTTAGCTATTTCAACTAGTGGCAAAGCTCCCTTAATACTACGCAAAGTCCCGTCGAGCCCGAGCTCTCCGAGGAATATTCTTTTCTCAGGATTAAATTTAATATCTCCGGAAGACAACATATAAGCGAGAGCTATGGCGAGATCAAAAAACGGCCCCTCTTTTTTGAGGTCGGCCGGTGAAAGAGAAACTATTATCTTTTTGTTTTCTGATTTAGGAGATTTGTAGCCTGAATTCTTAATAGCAGAGCTTACTCTATCTTTAGATTCGTCGACTGCTTTATCTGGCAAGCCTACAATATTAAAAGAATGGAGTCCTCTCGACAAGTCTACTTCCACAGCAACAACTACTCCAGAGAGTAGATTTACTTGCGCAGAATAAACTTTTGCAAAGCTCATATTTTTATTTTAAAAATTAATATTTTATTTAATCTTCTAAATGTGTTTTACAAGTAGTAGAGGATGGGTTTACTGCTAGTCTGTCACCTTCTATTTCATTATTACAAATCTCGCATTTACCGAAAGTATCAGTATCTATTTTTTCGAGAGCTTTTTCGATACCAGAAAGTCTTTCTTCAAGTACGTCTATCAGAGAACTCTTGGATTCAAAATCTTCAAATTTATCAGCCAGGTCGTTCTGATCTGTTTCTATAAATTCACTCGCCTCTGGAGTAGCCTCCCATTCTTGAGTATCGGTATTCAATCTACCCATATCCTTTAATTCTCCTAATAAAACTTCTCTCTCTTTCTCTAAATTTTCTTTAATTTTTTGTTTATCTAATGACATACTAAAATCATATCACTTAAAAAAACAATAGCAAATTAAAACAAGCTATTTCTTTATCTTACTACTATTGACTCTCAATATAACCTCCCTGGTGGTAGCTTCACTATTAGTGATAACTATCGAGCTGTCGTCGACATATACATACATCATCACTATCTTCCCAGTATTATCATATAGAATACGAGCGTTTTTGTTTTGAATTACTCCGTCCACGAAGTCTTTCGTCAATAAATAACTAGTATCAATAGATATATCTACTCCAAAAAAGTCATGTAAATCCGTAAACATCTTATTCTCCCAAATACGCATTTGATTGAAAACGTCTGCAAAAGAATTCACTTTCAACAAAATAAACAAATCTGTCCCCGTAGGGAAATTCGAGACGACTTCTTTAGTAGTATCTGCTACTGGAGTTACCGGGACCACAGGGTTTGAACTGTCCGGAGTTATAGGTTTAATGCGTGCTTCTGATAAATATTGAATTCCTTGGTTTAAATCAATTTTTTGATTTTTTTCTACTTCACTCATCTTGGCTAATTCATCTACAGTATATATATCGGCGATAGCTACCCCTTTAGAAAGACTTTCAAGAGACAAATTTGTGATTTGAGTAGGAGTATATTTTTCTTTTAAGACTTCATTAAAGAGACTAACACCTGCCTTTTTTAAAGATTCTGCCAATTCTTGATTTTTAGGTGAAGTTTTCTCTATAGGGAAAGTTCCAATTATTTTAACTTTAGAATACTCAAAAGAAACAGTATCCAAGAAATACCCAATAAGTTCTTTAGCTTTAGTTCTAGCCTCTGTATTTAGGAATTCTGTTGTCCCGGGTTTAAAAAAATCAGTGCTTGATAGAGTAATATAATTATCTAAAAGCTTTTTATCTTGATTTGTATCTTCTGTCTTAGTTTCTGGGATGTTTTCTACTATCTCTACAGGTAAAGGTTGCTTAATGATTCCAATTAAGAAATTCTCGTTAAATAAATCTTTGGTACCACTAAAATTAGACTCAATCAAAGATAAAAAAAGATTAAAACCCACAGTCTTTTTATTTTGTAAGAAATAAATACCAGTGACTTCCTCTGGAGTTCTTTCTTTTTTATTAACCTCGTCAATAACACCAGAGATGATATTATCTTTATTTTTATCACTTATATCTATTAAAGTACTAGATTCATGAAATATCAAAGGGGAAAATCTCTTCTTTACAAAGAAACTATCCACATCATCTTTAAAATACAAGTAGCCTATAACACTCATAGCTAGCAAAATAAAGATTAGAGTTAAACCAATATATATTTTATTTTTTATAGAATATATTATAAGTCTACGTTTTTCTAGTTCTTTCTCTTCTTGTTCATGAATTATTTTCTTAACCAAGCCATCTTTGTTCTCTTGTATAGCAAGAGCCATATCACCTTCGAAGGTGTGAGTTACTTTTTTATCAGTTGGTTTATTAAGTTGATCGAGTTTATTAAGAGGATCCATAATTAATTAAAAACAAAAACGTAAATACCAGTAGATGAAGTTATACGCTTTTTGGCTTAAAGAAATCTTTGTCTGCTTCTTTTATAGACAATCCAATTTTCCCTCGTTCTTTATCTATAGATATAACTTTCACCGGTACTATCATTCCTTCTTTTATTATATCAGTAACTCTTTCAATACGGAAAGGTGCTAACTCAGAAATATGAACCATGCCATCAGTAAAATCATTCAATCTCACAAAAGCTCCGAAGTCTGCTATTTTTACGACTTCACCTTTCAAGACTTCTCCTGGAGCAAATTCATGAGTCATTTCTTCTACTATCTTCTTTGCAATATTTACGCTCTCTCCTACTCCAGTAAAGTATACAGTTCCGTCGTCCTCGATAGTTATCTCTGCACCGGAGCGTTCTTTGATCTCTTTAATAGTTTTTCCACCTCCCCCAATGACTAGACCTATCTTCTCTGGATTTATTTTTATAATTAAAATCTTTGGAGCTCTTGGAGATATTTCTTTTCTAGGTTCTTTGATCTCTTGCTCAATTCTTTCCAAGATTTTTAGACGAGCAACCTTAGCTTGTAAAAGAGCTTCACTCAAAATTTTCACCGGCACTCCTTCGACTTTTACATCGAGCTGAATAGCAGTGACTCCATTTTTTGTTCCGGCAACTTTGAAATCCATATCTCCATGATGATCTTCCGGTCCTTGAATATCTGTCAAAATTTTATATGCATCGTCTGACTCATACATGAGTCCCATAGCAATACCAGCCACAGGTGCGAGTATCGGCACACCTCCATCCATGAGTGCTAAAGTAGAAGCACAGATAGAAGCTTGAGAAGTAGAACCGTTAGACGCAGTTGATTCTGAAACTAAACGCATGGTGTATGGAAAGTCTGCAACCGCAGGCAATACCATAGCGAGAGCTTTTTCAGCGAGCGCTCCGTGACCGACTTCTCTTCTATTTGTATTTCCAAATCTTCCAACTTCTCCAGCTGAGAAAGGAGGAAAGTTGTAGTGATGCATAAATCTTTTTTCTAATTTTGTTTGCATACCGTCGACTAGATTTTTATCTTCTGGTCCACCGAGAGTCAGCACAGAAAGTACGTGAGTTCCTCCACGATAAAATATCCCTGACCCGTGAAGTATGGTAGAGAGTCCTCCCGCTTGAGCGTAGAGTTCTCGAACTTCGTCCATCGCGCGACCGTCTGCTCTCTTGTTTTCATGAACCGCTTTGTCATGCAAAATTTTATTTTCAGTCTCATCAAAAAGATGATCCTCTTCTCTAAAATCATTTTTGGTTGGATTATTTTCTTTATAAAAATCTTTCACCATTTTATTCCATGTAGAGTGAAGTGCATCAATTTCTTTCTTGCCAGCTCCTGAGAAAATAGCACCCTCCATTTGTGGCAAAATATTTTCATTAAAAAGTTTTACAGATTGTGGATCTATCTCTTCATGAGTGATGACTCTTTTTTCTTGTCCGATTTCTTTCATGATTTCTTTTTGGAAATTTTCGAGTTTTGATATCTCTTGACTCGCGACTTCTAAAGCGGAAGATAATTCAGATTCATCTATCTGACGAGATGAAGCTTCGATCATATTTACGTTTCCATTTTTTCCACACACAGTTAGATCGTATTTGTAATTTGAATTCTCTCCTCTTAGAGTTTGGAATGGATTTACTTTCAAAGTGTCGTCATCGTACTTTCCAATACGAACACAACCGACAGGTCCCGCCCATGGAATATTAGAAACACAAAGAGCAAGAGACGCCGCGTTGACTGCTAAGATAGTCGGATCGTTATCATCCACTGCGATCACACTCACGATGACTTGCACCGCATGACTTATTTTTTGATCAAATAATGGACGCAAAGTTCTATCGATAACTCTAGATCCGAGGATAGCATCCTCGGAAGGGCGACCTTCTCTTCTCTGATATCTAGAACCTAAAATTTTACCGGACGCATAGAACTTCTCTACGTAGTCGACGGTTAGGTTAAAAAATCCAAGACCCGACTGAGAGTCACGACTCATACAAGCCGTAGCTAGTACGATAGTCTCTCCGTACTTTAGCATAACGGACCCGTGAGCTTGATCTGCTAAGTCCGTAAAGATAGCGGTCATAGTCTTACCTCCAATTTCTAAACTATATTCTTTTTTTTGCATGTTATTCTTCCCGTGATTAACACGGATAGTTCATGTTCAAACTACAGTATTGTTCTGTGACTTTCTAAAGAACACTACCTTTTGTTTGAACACAAACTGATTAACTTATAAAATTACTTTTTCATATTAGCATTTTGGAGACTAAAAGTAAAAAATAAAAAGCTATTAAATTTTTAAGAGTCATGGTACCGCTTCGACTCTTGTCTCCGAGGGCGAAGGCTCAAAAAATTTAATAGCTTTTTACATTTGTGATTACAAGATTGTGTTACACATAAATCTCAACTAGAGAATAAACTGTCACACAGAGCTGTGTAACACAAGATAAATCAAGTACTAAGAGTGTTTAACACCTATTAGATATTTCCGAGGGTTATCGGACAAATCCAAAAAGTCATCTGATGCTTCACGTAGATTACTAGAGGTAGATTGTCCGAAAGAAACGACTTCAACTTGGACACCCATAGTTTGCAAATATTCTACGAGCGGGATATAGTCCCCGTCTCCAGAAATGATCACGACTGAGTCGAGTCGATTAGCCATCTTGATAGCGTCGACGGTAAGTCCGACATCCCAGTCTCCCTTCTTTGTACCTGTGTGAAAAATTTGTAAATCTTTCGTTTTGGTTTCAATACCGAGTTTCTCAAGAGCTCCAAAAAAGTTCTTCTCGTCTCCGGCTTCGGTAGAGATAACGTAAGCCACAGCTCGGACGAGTTTACGTCCCGCGACTGCTTCACGCAAAACTGCTCCGAAGTTTACTCGGGCTTTATATAAATGTCTTGCAGAGTGATATAGATTTTGTGCATCTATAAATACTCCGACTCGTTGTTCTTTATGTTTAATTATTGTCATATGTATGTATTATTATAAAAATTTTTATGTAAATTATGTATTATTAAAAATCGACCTATGTTAAGTATATCACCATAGTAAGGTAATTTAAAAAGCCAAAGTTTCTTAAACAAAACTTTGGCTTTTTAAAAATGCTAGAAAAACTTAAAAGTCCACAGAAGAATTTAATCCAAAAATAATTTGAATAAAAAGAGTAATGCCAGAGGAGAGAGATTCTGAGCCCCGCCTACGGCGGGGCTCAAGCAAGACTCCCCTTATAAAACTCTTCTATAGACTTTTAAACTTTCCTTTTCCCTATCAAATTTCAAATTTACAAAAGTTAAACCTTTGCAACTAAAAATCTGAATAAGGAAGCCAACTCCGAGAAGTTGGCTTCAAAGTTTTTTAATTATTATCGTATTTCTACGATGAGACTACCCAGCCTCAAGGTTATTATCCTGAAAGGATTTCCTTTCACTTCCCTTTAGTAACCCTACCAAAATCATAAAGGGCTATGATGGTTTTTTATTTATGAGTTTTCCTTCTCTAGAGCTTCATAAGATTTCAAAAATTCTTCATAAGTTTCTTTCAACTCTCTACGAGAATCTTCAAGTCTCTTCTTACGAAGAGTTATGAAATCTTCAAAATCTGAATGAACCATTAAATGATCTTTCCGAAATTGGGTCATTATCTCTGACCGCTTTTTTTCATAAGATTCACATAATTCATCAAACTTTTCAGTGAAGCTCTTTTTGTTGTTGTCCATTTTAAAAAATTTTAGTGAAAAAAATTTCACAAAATTAAAATGAACAGAAACAAATTATCCGTGAATCGTAATCCTTTCCTTGTACACGGATACAAGAAAAATTGGTTTCTCTACTCCTTGTTCTATTTTTTTAAAATAGAAACAAGATCCAGACTGGCAGAAACCGTACCAGTCTTTGTACGTTGGCAGTTCACTAACGTACCCACTGACCCGAACTGCCGTAGGGTCAACGTGGAACTCCTTCGCGACTATGTCACGAAGAAGTTTTGCTGACAGGTTACTCATACAAATGTACACCCTAGTGAAGGGTGCATTTTTATGAAGCAACCTTGGGGTTTCCAATACCCAAAAGTTGTTTTAAATTTTTCTATATAATCCAGAGTGTCAATCCCGTAAGGGTTGACGCTTCCTTCTGCATTTAGGTCATAAGATCTCCCTTTCAGAAGGCAAAACAACCAAAAGTCTGCTCTTTCATCAAAAGAAAGAGATCCTAGGATCCCTCTTTGAATTTTAAAAATTTGTAACATTTCTTAAACCCCTTTCAGAGCTCTGATCTCTATTTTTCGGCAAAACGCCATAGATTACAAACGGGAGATTAACCGTAAGCAAAATCACATTTCTTTAATCAAGTTGCAATGTGGTCAACTTTTTCAGGAAACCTTTCCCTATCAAACTTCCAAACTCTAGAATTTGAAAATCTGAATAAGAAAAGAAAGGAATGAAAATATCAAACCTTTCTTTTAATCTTTGATTAATCTACCTAACCAAGGTAAATTAATGAAACCCAATTGGCTTGTCTCGTCAGCCTGTGACGTCTAAAATCCAAAAACTATTTCACCAGTTTACGTGATCGCAAACCACAGCAAAATCATGGTCTTCTAACACTTCTTCAAATTCATCATTAAATGATGGTGAGAGAGAATGGTAATACCATGATTTCGCTGTTTCAAAATCTGGGAAATATGATTTTTCTTGGGTGTCATAGGGATAACATCTATCCCTACCTCCAATATTCATAACTTCTTTTACAACTGCTTTTCCATCGGTGTATGTGGATGGAATTTTTTCTGTTTTATTTTTAAACAGCTTAATTTCTTTAACGCCTGTACAGGCATTAATTTTAATTTTGTTTTCTTTTAAATATCTCTCAGCTTGCCAAGAGAACTGAAATCTCATGGCTTTTTCTATTGATTTTCCCCACGTCATACCGTGTTGAAAAATTTTTATTTCACCATGTTCTCTATGGAGAACTACGTGTGTTTTAGATTTTAGTAAAAAGTCTTTTACTTGATCTAAATTTTTTCTTGTCATTACAATGTTTAATGGACTTCTCATCTTAAAATTTTTTAGTGAACAAGTGCCACGAAATTTCATGACACCAATCACCAAAAATTTTAAAATGAAATATTTCCCTTAGAATCCAAATTCTAAGGATTCTTGTATTATCTATTTTATTAAGGAACGACCTTTTTAAAATTCTTAAGAAGGTCGCACCTTCCTAAAATACCTAACACAATATTTTATTTTCAATTTACAACTTTCTGTATCAATACATGATCTCTCCTTCATTATTGATCTCTTTAATCTTTATTAAAGCTCCTTCACAGAAAGAATTTTTTAATCTTTACTCTCTCCCCTTGTTAGGGTGTAAAGACATTTCAGGAAACAAAAGAGGGTTAAGCTTTTATATTCCTGCCTATGTCTTCTCGAGTCATACGACTCAAGACACGGTTGTAAACTTTATTGTGTTATATAGATTTGGGTTTGCGGCTTACTCTCTATATATTCACAGTTTACGGTGCAAACAGATTTCAAAAGATTGTCTCTCAGCTCACTCTCTCCTCTTTCTTGGCTTACCGGTCCAAGTACCGTCCCATATAGCTTCTAAGCGACGTGGGATCAGAGGTGGGCATCAATCTCTTGCTATCTCCTTTTAATGTACTTTCGAGTTATTTCTGGGCTAATCCCTTTCTTAACTCTTCTGGGTATAGTATAGCACAATATTTATATTATGTCAATATCTATTGATACAAATTTAGTTATCCCCAGATTACCTTTTGATAATTTGGCTAAAAGCTATATAATATAAATATAGATTTGTCAGTTTAAATTGACAGATAATAAAAAGTAACAAATATGGACTTAATGAACAAATTAATTCAAATAGGTCTCACCGAAAAACAAGCAAAAGTCTACGCTTGCTTGCTTGAGCACGGACTTTCCCCTGCTAGACTGATCATTTTCAAGACTGATTTAAAGAGGGGTATCACTTATGAAGTTATAGAACAACTCATCAAGCTTAATCTTATAGAGAAAATAGAAGATAGGGGTAAAATAGCACTCTTCCGCACAACTCATCCAAATAATCTAGAACTATTCTTTGAGAAAAAGAAAAAAGAGATAGAAGATACAGAAAAGTTCTTAAAAAACGAGATGGGTTCTTTCGTCTCTATGTATAATTTACTTTCAGGTAAACCCAATGTGAGATTCTTTGAAGGTGAAGAAGGAATGACAGAAGTAATAAATGATTCATTAGATAGCACAGAAACTATCTTACAATATATAGACAATGAAATGGTACATAAATATCTCCCAAAAGAAAATGAAGAATATGTAAAACACAGAATCAAAAAAGGGATTCATAAAAAAATGCTTTCGCCGGATTCAGAATACATAAGAGAGCATGCGAAAGCTATGAATCCTGAATTCACCGAACTAAGAATTATAAAAAATAGTTTCCCTTTCAATACAGTTATGCAGATATACGACAATAAAATAAGCTACATAACTCTATCCGAAAATAAAAAAATAGGAGTTATTTTAGAAGATAATGATATAGCTAATATGCACAAGATACTTTTCAACCTAAACTGGGAAAATGGAGAAAAATTAGTTTAAAAAAGTGAACCTTTTTTAATTTCCAGTTTGTAAAACTTTTGACCTGTATTGTGATAGTTCTCTATTTCTCCGACGATTTTAAATCCGAATTCATTTGCATATCTATTAAGCATTTGATTCTTTTCATAGACCACCGCTTCAATACTTCTTTCTTTAGATTTGTCTATTAAGAGTTGCTTTAAAAAAGAACCTCCCACAGCTAAACCTTGGATTTCATTACGTCCGTTTAGCGACCCTGCATAATAATTCCCATTTTCTAAAATATCAAAACGCATAAAAGCGAGTATATCTTCCTTGTTTTTTAACATATAGAATTCTTTATCTTCTATATTATTTAGTGCTTCTATAAATTCAGCCAAGGTTTCTTTCAATAGTTCTTCAGGATAGTCCTCTCTATTTTCTTTAAATATTCTTATTAATTCATCTTTAAATTTTAAAATTCCTTCCGGTGTATTAATCATATTTACCGATACATCTCGAATTTCATTGATTTGTAAATTTTCTTTTTTTAATAATTCTTTAAAAGTGCTACCTAGTAAGATATTTTCTTTACTAATAAAATCTAATTTCTCTTCAATATTTCTACCTAATTCTACGCATTCTGCATCAGTACATTTATCTAAATTCTTTGCCGAGTTTACAAGCAAGTCTTTACCCTTCTTAAGTAAATTTTCTTTAATTTTTAAAATTATTTCTTGATTTTCTTCTTGCTTTCCAAATCTTTCATTTAGAATTTGATTTATATCTTCAGTAGAATCAATAATTTCTCCATATTTATCAAAAACTTTTTCGGCAATTTCTTTTGGTAATTTTTCCCCTAACGCTAATATTTTCTCTCCCATATCCGGACCTCCATACTCAATGGAAAGAAAAGTGCGTAAACCTGCAGTATCAAATTTTTTAGAAAATTCGGAAACATTTTTAACTTGTTCAGTAGGTACTCGTTTCAAAAAAGAAATTAAGTGGAATCTTTCAGCAAGACTTAAATCCTTTAAATCAATATCGAAATCATTTTCTATAATTTTTCGGTAATAGTAAGAAGAAAAGTTTATAAAATCTTGATATTCTTGCTTATTTAATTTTCTATTAGGTAAAATATTTTCTATATCTAATTTTTGATCAAAAAATTTATGTAAAATTGAATCATTCTCATCAAGCTCTTTTACCAAATTTGCTTTTTTATCAAAAAAGTCTGGATCCTCAGATTGAATTAAAGAGGCATAATATGCATTCAACATATCTATCCTTTCAGTGTTTTCCTCAATAAGTAATTCTAATTTTTGAATTTCTTCTTCATTTTCGAATTTTTCATCTAACACAAAATTATGCTTTAATCCATCTTCTAAAAATGCTTTTCTTAAAATCGCACTATTTGTGATTTTTAAAATTTCTTGATGTTCTAAAAGTATTTTTTCTTCCTCTTTTTTAGAAAGAAGATTTATTAAATTAGGTTTTATTTCTTTTCCGTATAATATATTTTGTTTATCCAAGATTATTCTTAAATCATTATAATCTTCTTTCTTCGTAAAGAAGATCACATCTTTTTGATCAATATGATCTATGTGAGCTAACACATTTGGCTCTAATTCAAATAAATAATTTTCTTCAAAATCTTTTGGTATTAGTATTGGTTCCTCTCGTATTTCAGAAATAACTAAATCCAAATATTTTTTCATCATATAACTACCCTCTTTTTCATTAAAATTATTTTGCAAATAATCAATAAATTCTTGTTTAAAAGTTTCAGACCAAACATGATTATTAGATTCTTGAATCATAAGAAAAATAATATTAATAGAATTTTCTGTTTGATTAAATCTTTCAGGATCCTTAAAATCCAACAATAACCTAAGACCAATTCCTTCGGTTAAAATTTTACCGTCAAATTCGTAATTATAGACCAACTGTTCAATAATCATTCCTTGAAAAGTTTTCTCTTGTAGATCTGGAGAAAATTCTAAATTAGGGAATTTATCCTTAGTATATAAAATCCACATCGCAGGATTAATAAAGTGAGAAATAGGATTTAACTCATCAAGCAAATGTATAGCTAGATCTATATCAGTATCATAAATTTCTAAAATCTTTTTCAATAATAATTTAGCCTCAGACGATTCAGCTGTTTCTTCAACCAATATAGCAAATTCTCTAATTGTAGCATCTTTGTTTTTAGTAGGAGTGAAATTATTAATCCTATCTTCTAAATCAGAATAATCATTTTCTTGTAATTCAGGTAATGGTAATTCCGTAGAAAAATCTATTTTTTCTTCTTTTATTTTAGGTTTTTCCAAATCACCAAACTTCATACCTAAATAATACATTAAATAGCCAAAAACAACAAAACCCCGCTTTGCGGGGTTTTGTTTTAGTCATAATTATTTTAAATCCATTTTTTTCACAAGTGCGGCGTGGCGAACTTTATCTTTTCTTTCTAAATACTTTAGATGAGTTCTGCGATCAGCTACCATTTTGATAAGTCCTCTACGTGAGTGATTATCTTTCTTGTGCTTTTTTAAATGTTTTGCAAGTTCGTCGATTTGGACAGACAATACGGATACTTGAACTTCAGGTGAACCGGTATCAGTCGCATGAATCTGACTCTTCTTGATAACTTTTTGTTTTTTCGCTGTTGTTAACATACTTGATATACTAGCATAAATACATAAAAAAAGCAAGGGCCGTCAGGGTACATTCAACATTGAAGTGCAACACATTCATTAAAAACTTCTAATGGCGTC
>CAYLQJ010000010.1:0-19439 GCA_964385945.1 uncultured Candidatus Saccharibacteria bacterium | reverse complement strand
GGACAGGTAAAGTAAAGAAGTAAAATTGAAAGTTAATGTATATGCGTCCTTAGCTGTTTTGGTAAATAACAGTAATTGCAGTAAAGTAAAGAGGTAAAATTTAAAGTTAGTATATATGCGTCCTTAGCTCAGCTGGTAGAGCAGATCCCTCTTAAGGATAAGGTCGAAGGTTCGATCCCTTCAGGACGCACATGGGCAAGTGGTGGAATTGGTATACGAGATAGTCTTTTGTACTAATCAAGCAACTTAACCAGGTTTCAAAAGTTAATACAATATGGGCAAGTGGCGGAATTGGTATACGCGTTAGTCTTAGGAACTAATGCCGCAAGGCTTGAGGGTTCGAGTCCCTCCTTGCCCACAAGAGAAAATAAACTGCTTTATTTTCGTGAGGGAATCGAAAGATTTTTTCTTATTTTTATTTATAAAAATGAAAAAATACCTGGCTATGTAATAGCCGAGTCCCTCCCACATAAAATAAACATAAAAATACCTTTAAATAAAGGTATTTTTATGTTTTAAGGACTATATTGCCCGCCCTGTCAGTCTCGACTGACAGGGCTTGACATTTGTGTCTGATTGTGATATACTATAGGTATGAAAAATATAAACAACAATTTAATATTTACTTTAGGAATCTTAGGTGTTGTGGTTTTAAATCTCGTATTTATATCCCCTAACCAAGCTGACGCCTATTTAACCCAAGGAGCTTATATATATTGTGACGGAACTTGTGATGGTAGCGATACTATAGACACACCGACTACCTCAACAAACGTTTCTAATCCAACTATATATTCATTAAGTCCTAGTCAAGCAGAAGTAAACAATAAAACTAAGACTGTAAGTGTATTAGGTACAGGTTTTCGTCCAGACTCTATAGCAAGATGGAATGCTTCTGACCGCCCTACTTCATACATAAACAGTGGAAAATTAGTCATGGAACTTGATCCTAGCGATACAGCTGTCCCAGGCAAATACTTGGTAACTGTAGTCAATCCAAGTCCTGAAGGAGGAAAGTTCTCAAACCCAAAAGTATTCACTGTAGCAAACAGTAATTACACAAATACAGGTGGTACAGTAGCCGGCGCAACAACAACAGGTGGATCTGTAGTAAATGGAGGTTACAAAGCTCCAATAACTAAAAAGGTAGCAACTAAGAAAACCACCGTAAAGACAAACCAAGCAAAAGTAGCAGTAGCAGAGACAGATACATGTTTAGCGACCACTACAGGCTCTATAAACGACTCTGACAGCACTAATAACAGTTCTTTCTCAGCAAGTGCCTTAAATGGAGGAAATAGCTTTATGCCTAGTACAGTTATCGGATGGTTAATGCTCTTTGTTCTAGTCTTCTTATCAGTACTTTTATTTAGAAAACTTTGGATTACTGAAGCAGATAAAAATACCCCTCTAAAACACGCTTAAAATATTATAAATAGAAACAAAAAAGTCAGCCATAAAAGGTTGACTTTTTTGTTCTTTTATGCTATAGTTTATAGGTAAATTGCTCGTTGAAAAATAAAATTCATTTGTTAATAAATAGTTTGGACGGAATGATTCTATGTCTTCCCCATTCTTTCAAAACTATTTATTAACAACTTAAATTTTTATAAAATGAACACTTTATTATTTTATTTAACAATCAGCTTAATAGTTTTTATTATATTAAAATCTATTAAGATACCAAAAGCTAGGACAGGTCAAGTAATAACGCTTTTAGGGAAACCTTATGCAGCAATAGGCAACATACCTGGTAAACAAGTGAATAGAAAGACAGGTGAAATAACGGACATAACAAGTCGCTGGTGGCATATATTCTCAATTAACTTGTATTTTTTTCTTTGGCCATTATTCAAAACGTATGAGTACCCTTTCACTTATCGAAAAAAGAAAAAAATAGGTGAAGAACAACCTGGTGATATTATTATCTGGAAAGATACAAAAGAAATAATTGTATCAAGAACAGGTATATCTAATCACGTAGAATGGGTTCACACTTATCCTGGAGTTGTTACCAACCTTAATGCAAAGGGATTTGGTACTGTTGATATCTATATGAGTAACACAATAGAGATATTTAATATTTTTAAAGTGCTATTTTCCATAGATAATTTTCTTGGTACAACGACGGACAACATGTCTGGTGTTGCTAAAGATGTTGTTTCTAAATTAACCTTAGAGCAATTAAACAAAGTAGATCAAGAAAAGTTTAACAAAAAAATGCTTAGTATTAATACTAGTACTACTCATAATCCAGGGTTAGAGGAATTTGGTGGAAAAGTTATAAAATCTATCTTTATTGACTTTGAGCCGGTAGATCAATACACAAGAGATTTGATGAATTCAGCTACAAAAATAGAAGTAGCAAAAAACGAAGCTCAAGAATTAATAGAAAAACAAAAAGGAACCAGTAGTGTTTACGAAATGCAACAAGATTCCGAGATATCTAAAGCTTACGAAAAAGCCTTGAAACTTGGTCTAATTAAAGTAGATGATAGAGGCAATGTACTGGAACTTGTACCAGATCCAAATACAAAGATTTTAGCTGAAAACATCGGCAAGCTTAAAGAACTTACGGGAACATTGGTAATAGGCGGAGAAACCGCCAATTTGTTAAATTTAAATAATAAAAAATAATGGAAAATTTTGAAATTTATTTAATTATACTGGCTGTAGTGATAGGTATACTTATTTATCTATGGAGTGAAAATAAAATAAATCTAAATTTATCACTACCAAAAACCAAATTACCTAATCTTAATATAAAGTTCTGGAAAGTCATTAACTTTCTCGGATGGCTAATATTTCTAGTGGCAGTTCCTGTAATGTTTGCACCAGAATTTTGGGATAGGTTCTATAACTACCAGTATTTCTGGTTAGTTATGGCGATACTCGCTTTCGCGGTCTTTATGTATAGCTATCACAGCTATATACGCTGGCTTTGGGCGATTATAATCATTATTATTCTAGTGATTGCGAACTTTGGTAATTTTTCTTTTTTCAAGAAAGATAAAAAAGAGGTACATGTCACAATAGAAGACAAACCTACCGGGCAAAAGTGGTATCTAACCTTGACTCAAGATAAACCTTATTGGCAAGGTTCCTTTCCAAGCTCTGACATGGATATTACTCCAGATTGCGATGGAAATATTATCGTACTGGGAGACACTTGGGCCAAAAGCGAAACCCTGTACGGATGTACTAAGGGAGTGGTCGAGTGGCCAATGTATAAAAGATGGATAAGAATATCTATCTTGCAATAAAATTAAAAAGGCAGTAAACTTTAAAAGTTACTGCTTTTTTTTATTTTTAATAAATATAAAACTAAAAACCCTTTCATTTCTGAAAGGGTTTTTATATTATTCATTTTATTCTGTAAGAGCATCACCCGAAAAAGTCTGAGTTTGACTTGTATTTGTGGTACTAGATGTTGGATTTGAAGGTAAAGAAGGTTCGTTAGTAGTGGATGGACCAACTGGATCAAAACCAGTAGGGGTGGAAGTATTTGGACTACCATTTGATGATCCATTATTCGAACCACCGCTATTAGGAACATTTATGACAGGATCAAAACCAGAAGGACCAACGGGGTCAGAATTATCATCAACTCCAACTGGGTCAAAACCAGGATCTAAAATTGGATCATCCAAAACAGGGTCAAAATCAGTAGCCGTGTTTCCATTACCATTACCGTTTCCAGTACCAGTATTACCTGAACCAGTATTAGTATTACCACCATTCAAAGGAGAACTTGGATTATAGTTGCCTAAATCTACAGTTCCTTTTTCTGGATTAATCCCTTTTATGTCTAAAGTGTTCAAAACAAAATTTAAAATACCCCAAACACCCATCATTACAGTTAAACCTATAAGCCCATACAACATATGATTCTTGCCCTCAGTTCTAACTGTTTCATTATCAGCATTTTTTAAAAATAAAAAAGCTCCATAAAGAAAATAAGCAATACCTACAGCAAAAAGCAATCTAATTAAAGGATTAACAATTGAAGAATTAACATTCTTCAAAAATGAATCAAAAGATGCATTTGCTATATTTGGCAAGAAACTTGCAAAGAATAATAAGAATAAATTCATGTTTTTGTTTTATTAAGGACAGTCGATTCCAGGAGATTCAATACAAGGAACAGCGATAGTGTTATCATTTACGTTAACACCAACGAATCTCTTGATGAAATTCACAAGACCCCAAACAGAAACGATAACCATCAAAGCAATAAGACCCCAAACCATAGCGTCTCTTCCTCCTGTTTTTGCACTTTCATCACGAGCAATAGCATAACTAATAACTCCATAGATAAAGTAAACAACACCTAATGTTATCAATACAGGTATTGCAGTGTTTAACAATAGAGCCACCTTACAAAGGAAACCTTGTAATGGATTTGTAGCACTGATTGTAGCACAAGTATCAGTTACTGTAGTAGGTGGAGTTTGAGCAGATACAAATGAAGGAACAACTAAACTTACAAACATAAACACTGAACTTACCAAAAGACCTAAACTCATTAATTTTTTCTTCATATTTATATATTTTATATTATTCTGTAATATTACAGAAATTTATTTATAATTTAATAATTTTAATTTTTCATCTCGACCTTTTTATATTCCTAAATATTAGGCTAATTAAATTATAGCATAACCTAATACGAAATAAAGCTAATTTGGAGATACTTTAGGTATAAAACTCGTATTTAATCCAAAACTGCTACCCAACACCCTAACCAAACCCCAAGTAGACACCATAACGGTTAGAGCAATAATGCCCCAGATCATGAATTGTTTACCTTTTTCCCTCTTAGCTCCATCAGTGTCATTTAGTACATATTGTACTACTCCGTAGACGAACAACATGAATGCTAAAGAAAATACTAAAGGAATAACTGAAAGATTAATAATACAACTAATGTAGTCGAATAGATTTTGAATTTTAGGATTAGTTCCTAAAGAACAACTAAAGGTGGAATTAGGAGAACCAGAATTACTCCCACCACCTGGATTATTATTTTCATACAAAAAAGGATCATCATCTGGTCCTAACTGAGCTTGAGTTAAGTTAGGACTAAAAACCATTAATAATACAAACGTAAGTAAGACAATTTTTTTAAATATATTTTTCATAAAATTTTAATCATTTATAATGCTAATACAGTCTCTGATATTAATTGTGCCAGAGCCCACGAACCTAAAAGAACTGCAGCTCCTATGACTGTATACAATAAAGCGTTCTTAGCTTCTGTTAATTTAGCCTCTTTACCTTGAGCTGTTATAAAAAGAAAGCCCGAATATATTATTGCTAAAGCAATCAAAGGTATTCCTATTTTAAGCACACCTTCTAAAATAGTCTTGATAAAATCATTAATATTATCAACTTTTATAGGGTTTTTTATTTTAACCGCTGCTGTGGGTGCAATACCTGTATTACCAGTTCCTTGAGCTAAAGAAAGTACAGGATACAAAAACATAAAACTTAGAACAAAAATAATAAGTAATTTATTTTTAATAGTATTCATAATTAAATTCATAGATTTATTATACATTATTTTTCAAAACCAATCCAAGTACCATCATAACCTAATACTGATAAAATCGTGTTAATAATAAGCCAACATGAAGCAGCCAGAACAAGCCCGATAGCTACATCAAAGAAAATCTTTTTGGCTTGAGTTCTCTTGCCGGCTTGCCCACCAGAGAAAAGCAATAAAAATCCAGCATAAGCAAAAGCAATAGCCGAAAGAGGTATAGCTAATTTAAATAAAATAAAATCAATAACAAGATTGATCATATATAAAAAATAATCAAAATCACATGGATTTACTATGGTGGCTGCTGTACCGTTTTTGGTTGTCTCAGCTGTTATAGGTACTTTTTTATTACCACAAGGTACTAGTCCTCCCGAGGTTTTAGTTTCGTCGACTAAAGATGTTTGAGCTTGAACCATAGTAGCCAAAGGAGACAAAAACATAAAGCTTATGGCAAGTACAATCAAAGTGGATTTAAATAAATTTTTCATATTTTCTATAATTAATTATTAAGTAATAAAAGATTAAGTCTATTGTTTGCATTTAAAATAGCATCTTCGGGTTCTTTTGCATTAGATAGTACCTGTTCTACCATTCCCCTAAATATGTTATTAGAGTCCGCTGCAGATGGGTCTAACCAGCTTCTAGCAAATAAAGCTGAGGAATAAAAAACTGGGAAATAAGAATCTGTTCTATTTTTGGCTAACAGGTCACGACGTGCTGGAGGTACATATTGAGAGAAACTGTACATTTCTGCATACTTTACATCAGCCAGAGAATAAAGCGCAGCTAAGGCTGTATCTTTTTTATTAGAAAAAGCTGACACTGCAATACCGGTAACTTTAGCAGATGTAGTTTTAAAATTAGAATTTCTTAATTGAGGAACAGGCGCCACTTGAAAATCTTGATTCGGGTTTTTATTTAAAAGCACTTGCAAATCACTTGCAAAACCAAAATAAAATGCTAAATCTTCTTTACTAAAAGAATCTATAGACAAAGGAAGTGATTTATTCCAAGAATAATTAGACTTAAGTGGGTCAGAAAAGCTTGTATAAAACGCTAACGAAGAAGTCGGGTTGTTAGGGTCTTTTGTAGGTTCATTGATAGTTGATCTAATTATAGAATTTTTTCTTTCTACAATAGGATTACCTGTTTGCATAAATAAGGTAGAGATAATATATTTGGCATGAGAAATATTAGAAAATTGACCTAAAGCGAAAGCACTTTCGACAATTTCTTGATTGATATCTTTTTTTGTAAAAGTTTTTACAAAACTAGCGAATTCATCCCAATAGCTTGGAGGATATATTATATTATTTGAGTCCAACATGGTTCTATTGTAATAAAGCATAAGAGGATCTACTGTAATAGGTAAAGCGAGTATACCTCTAGGATCCAAGAAAACTTCTCCCGCATTGACGAAATTATTTTTAAAGGTAACTAATGGATAAGAAGTATAAGGTATTGGATAAATTTTATTTGAATATTTAAAAGCAAGATTGTCTTCTAAAAAGAATAAATCTGGACCTTGATCTAGAGCAATCGCTTCTAATAAATCTTGCTCAAAGGTCTGAGCTCCGATCCGGACATACTTTATTTTAAATGTATTATTGTTGTTTATATCATCAATTATCGGGTTCATAACAGTTGGAGTAGCAGTACCCCACAATGTAACAGTACCAGTAGGACCAGACACGACCGAAGCTTTATCGAGATTAATAAATCCAGCAAAAATAAAAACTCCTAAAACTGCACCAAAGACAAAAAGAATTATCATTACAAGTTTAAAATTATTCATATTTTTTATTTTCTTTAGATTTCTTACTAAGAATCATACCATAATGATGATTCCCGGCCAATATATCACGCTCCCAAATAAAGTCTGCAATCTCAAGCAAAGCACGAGCTTGTTCTTTAGATATAGCTCGGTCTTTAGCTTTACCTAAAATTAATGAATCAGTATTGTGATCGATGAACAACATCTTGCCTCCATGTTTTAAAATCCTATGAGCTTCTTTTAAAAAGTCACCTTTATTTTCAACTTGAAATAAAATATTAGAGGCTATAACTCTATCAGCCATATTATTAGCCAGTTTAGTCCCCTCTTTTTTTTCTACGTCTCCATGAAAACACTCTATGTTAGAGAGACGACTATCTGTAGCTTTATTGCGAATTGTTTTTACAAAATCTGGATTAATATCAATAGCATAGACTTTGCCTTTCGGGACCATGTGAGCAGAATGTATAGAGTAGAAACCAGTACCCGCACCTAAATCAACAAGAATCATATCCTCTTGTATTTCAAAATTATTTAAATTTTTTAAAGGGTCAGTAAACACTTTTATATTATAATACGAAAAGAAAATTACTGCATTTAAGTTATTAACAAAAATATAAATATCTTTGCATGAAGCCTTGCCTCACATGGACACCTAGATTAAAAACAAGTGAGCGACGCGATACCATCGCCTGCACGTAATCGCATAATAGTTACCCCTTGAGTCTGACGTCCAAGAGACGGAATATCTTTCAGTGCTGTACGAATAACTTGTCCTTTTTTAGACATAGCTATTAACTCTTCTTCATCTCCACTTAGAACCTTAGCCACGATGAGCTTGCCTGTTTTAGGAGTGACTTTAGCAGTCTTAATACCAGAACCTCCACGATTTTGAACTTTATATTCTGACAGACTTGTCTTCTTACCTAATCCATTTGCACTCATAACCATAAGGAAACCTTTATC
The DNA here is from genome assembly GCA_964385945.1 of uncultured Candidatus Saccharibacteria bacterium. GTDB lineage: Bacteria > Patescibacteriota > Minisyncoccia > Phycocordibacterales > UBA9973 > UBA9973. The sequence continues at coordinate 11,154 of CAYLQJ010000010.1, read as the reverse complement.
TCCTACTTCTTTCTTAATAACATCCACACTAATAACCTCATCTTTACTTGCTAATTTAATACCTCTAACTCCACCGGCAGTTCTACCCATTTCGCGAATATCAGACTCTTTAAATCTAATAGATTGACCTTCCGCTGTAGCTACCATAACATCATCCCCTTTCAGGGTAGTAAAAGCAGAAACTAAACTATCACCCTTATCTAATTTAATAGAAATAATTCCACTTCGGCGAACATCTTTGAAGCTAGAACTTGCCATCTTTTTCGCGGTACCGTTTTGAGTTACTAACATTAACGAAGAATTCGTGTCTTTACCTTTTGGCATTGGTAAAATAGAAGTCACCTTCTCATCTCCGGCTAAAGCCAAGAAATTCATAATTGACTTCCCTTTCGTAGCACGACGTCCTTCAGGAATTTCATACATTTTAATACTGTAAGCTTTACCCAAATTAGTAAAGAACAATAGATCATCATGAGTAGAACCGTTCACTAGAATAGTCACAAAGTCTTCTTCTTTGGTTTCAAGATCCACTACTCCTACTCCTCCTCTCTTTTGAGAATGATATTCTTTTGGATCAGTGCGTTTAATATATCCACCAGAAGTGTATACAAGGACGGTTTCTTGGTCAGGGATCAAATCTTCGTCGGAAATTTCTTTAACTCCACCTTTCACTATCCTAGTACGTCTTTCGTCACTGTATTTATCTCTGATTTCTTTAATTTCATTAGAAATAACTTTCAGAATTTTCTTTGGACTAGACAAAAGCTCTTGCATAGCACGGATGAAATCTTGCTTAATTTTCAATTCATCTTCTACCGCTTTACGTTCAAGTCCAGCTAATTTAGCAAGTTTCATTTCTAAGATGGCAGTCGCTTGAAGATCAGAGAATTTAAATTCTTTTATCAAATTTACTTTAGCCACACTACTATCTTTGGACGCACGAATAATACTGATAACTTTATCAATCTTATCTAGCGCTTTTTTCAAACCAAGTAAAATATGTTCGCGCTCTTGGGCTTTCTTTAAATCATAAGTACTGCGTCTGATGACTATTTCTTTTCTGTGAGCTATGAAATTCACCAAGATGGATTTCAAAGAAAGAGTCTGAGGTACTCCTTCTACTAGAGCCAACATGTTGAAATTGAAATTAGACTCGAGTTGAGTATTTTTATAAATATAATTCAAAACTTTCTCCGGATAAGCTCCAGACTTTAGGTCTATCACCACACGAATATCACGTGTAGATTCATCTCTTAAGCCTTTGATACCTTCAAGTTTCTTCTCTTGGACGAGTTCAGCAATACTCATTATTAGATTAGCTTTATTTACTCTATAAGGAATTGAAGTGATTACTATTTGATACATTCCCCCTTTTTGTTCCACTATTTCTGCTTCTCCACGACAAACTACTCCTCCACGTCCAGAAGAATATGCATGAAGCATATCTTTATATCCATAAGCCACCCCTCCTGTTGGGAAATCCGGACCTTTTATAAATTGCATTAAATCTTCCGTAGAGGCATCTTCATTTTCGATAAGGTGATTCGTAGCGTCTAGGACTTCTCCTAAGTTATGAGGTGGAATATTGGTAGCCATACCCACAGCGATACCGAGAGTACCATTTAATAATAGAGCTGGAATAGCAGAAGGAAAAACGATAGGCTCTTTGCGAGTCTGATCGTAGTTAGGACGAAAATCCACAGTCTCTTTTTCTAAATCTTGAATAAGCAAACTAGAGAGTTTAGACATTTTGGCTTCGGTATAACGCATAGCCGCCGCATTATCTCCATCAATAGATCCGAAGTTACCTTGACCTAAGACTAATGGATAACGAGAAGAAAAGTCTTGTGCCATACCCACCATAGAATCATACACAGCCGTATCTCCGTGAGGATGGTATTTTCCTAATACATCTCCCACTACTGCTGCAGATTTTCTAAATCTACCACCAGAAGATAATCCCATATCATTCATCGCAAAAAGGATTCTGCGGTGCACTGGTTTGAGTCCATCACGCACGTCAGGAAGAGCACGTGAGGTAATCACGGACATAGCGTATGCTAGATACGACTCTTCCATTTCTTTTATAATCTCTACCGGAAGAATTTTGTCATTTTGTTCTTCTTCGATTGGTTTTTTCTCTATCTTATCTTTTGCCATAAATTATTGGTTTGGAGTAGTAAATTCTTTATAATCATTATTCAAGGTATCGGTAAATTCTACAATCGGTTCGAAATCTTGCCCTATAGATTGATTATTACTACTTACTAAATTTGTACTCAAACTATAAATCCAAACAAAAACCATACAAATAGAAAAAACAAAAACTGTAAGATGCAAAATATGTCTTCTTTCTTCGTGTGGTTTATTTCTTAAATGATGAATTATTTTTTTCATAAATTTAGTTGTATTAATTTAATGATGCTAATACGACGACCTCTGTTTCCTTACCTTCTAAATCTTTACGTTTTAAAGTTAACTTATCTACTTTCTCTACCTTATCTTCACCCATTTCTTTCAAAAAAGCTTTCAAAGATACTTCGTCGTATTCCATAGGGATAATCATTTTTGGTTCTAAAGAAGAAGCAATCTTAGCGGCGTTTTTCACGTCTATCATACCTAGAGAGCTACCTCCTACCGGTACAAATAAAATATCTGGTTCATTGATAGTCTCGAGCGCTTCTTTAGAGATAGTTTCATCAGACAAAGCACCAAGAAAAGCGATATTGATATTATCTACTGAAAGAGAATAAATAGTATTGATGTATTTTTTATCTGAGATATTTGCAGAAGATAATACGCCTTTAATGAATATTTCTTTGACTTCATAGTCACCTGGACCAGTCACAGCGAAAGGTACACGCTCTCCGTATTCTAATTGTTCTAGTCCATTATAGTCTGGATGGTTAGTAGTTACTAAAGCCAAATCTGCTCCAAAATGGGAGTTTATACCAGTTTTAGAACTCTTTGAAACAGGATTAAAAGCAAGCACCATCTCACCTTGAGTAATCTTAAAAAATTGTTTTCCGTAATATGTAATAATCATTCTCTCTATTATAGCACCCAGTAGTGAATTTTGGAAGAGTTTAAAAATAAATAATTCTTATAACAAATTAACTTCCAAAATCTACTACTGGGTAGCAAAAATTTTAAAATAAAGAAATATTATAGCCCAGTCGCCCTATGGCGACTGGGCTTGTTTTTTTTATATTTTATAGTAGTATAGATATACAAGTTAATAAATTATTAAAAGCGTGTTTTAGGGTAACCCTGTGGTAAGAAATCGAAAGATTAATACCCAGAACCTAGACCTTTATCCGCTTTAGGCGGATATTTTAATTTGTAGTAAATATTATGAAAAAAGTTATACAAGAAGAAGTGATAGAAGAGAATTTGGTCCTAAAAGGTATATTGGATCGTAGTGGCAGTAAGCCAGAAGTAGACTCTATAGTCGAAGGTCCAGTTATTTTAATCCAAAAATCTTCAGTATATGTAGACCTTACTCCATTTGGAACAGGTGTCATATACGGTAAAGAATTTATAAACGCTAAAGATATCATCAAAAAGATAAATTTAGGAGATTTAATAAAGGCTAAGATAGTTGAAGTAGAAAACGAAGATGGTTATACAGAATTATCTCTAAAAGAAGCTAAACAAGCTCTAACTTGGAATGAAGCTGAAAAGAATATCAAGAACAAGACTGTTATGGATCTTGAAATCAAAGATGCAAACAAAGGAGGTTTGATTTTAGAATGGCAAGGAATCACAGGATTCTTACCAGCTTCTCAATTGAAAGCAGATCACTATCCTCGTGTTCTTGACTCAGATAAAGACAAAATCTTAAAAGAATTAAAGAAATTAGTAGGTCAAAAAATTTCTGTTATGATTATCTCTACTCTTCCAAAAGAAGGTAAACTAATCTTCTCAGAAAAAGACAATAATCCAGAAGAAAAGAAAGAAATCCTTAGTAAATACAACGTTGGAGATGATATTGAATGCAGTATTGCAGGTATCGTAGACTTCGGTATTTTCCTTAAACTAGAAGACGGACTTGAAGGTTTAGTTCACATTTCAGAATTAGACTGGGGACTCGTTGAAGATCCAAGAAATATGTTTAAAGTTGGAGACAAGATCCGTGCACGTGTTATAGAAATCAAAGAAGGTAAAGTTTCTTTGTCAGTTAAAGCTCTAAAAGAAAATCCTTGGAAAGAATATGAAGGTAAATTAAAGAAAGGAGACATCATAAAAGGAGTTGTAATCAAATACAACAAACACGGTGCTCTAATCTCTATCAAAGAAGGTGTAGCGGGACTAGTACACAATTCTACTCTAGGTGGAGAAATCAAACTAAGAGAGAAACTAGAATTAGGTAAAAACTACAATTTCCAAATCACTCTCTTTGAACCAAAGGAACAAAAGATGACATTAATGCATTTAGAATAATACTAAAATAAAAAACCTCCAGAGATGGAGGTTTTTTATTTTGTCTTTTTGTTAATTAAGAATTTAAAGCTAAATCTTTATTTCCTAAATCTTCGTCTCCAATAGAATCCATAATCTTAATAACCTGTTCGGGATACTTAAGAACTACGTGAGCAGGATTATAAGTTCGTAATATTTGATAAGTATTTTTATCACCATAATGATGCTCAGTTTTAGGATTATTACCTCCTAAATTACGAGCAACCACTTCAATAGAATGATCATAAGAGTTGAAATTAATCTTACATGAACCCCAACCAAAAGCACTGAACTTTACTTTATTACAAGCAAATTTACCTCCAGTTGATTCACGCACAGCAATAGCAGGTAACAATCTCCAATCAAGGTCATTCTTCTCTGCTTCTACTACCATCTTACGGCCATGACCGGCAAGAGGCATATCGCGTTCTTCAAAGTAGTCATCAATAGCTTTTGCTTTCTTAGCTAAGATTTCTTCTTTTTCATCTATAACTTCCTCTTTGACTTCTGCTTGGTTAAAAGCAATTAGGCTTAAAGGATTAGTATTAAATTGTTGGATAGATATGGTTAGGGGCGTCTCGATCGTGTTGGTTTTTGCAATATTGCCGACTGGTACTGTTGTAACAAAAGGTAATAAAACAAGAGACTGCACAAACCTTATCGTATTATTATTTTTCATATCATGATGGTTATGCTCCATCAAACTCTGTCGACTGAAAATTCAAGTCAAAGGTATCTAAGACTGAAAAATCCTTATGTATAAGTTTTACACCTACACTTAAGGATATATCAATATGGTAGCATATAGATAGATAAAAGTCAATATTTATGCCATGTTTTTACTGTCTGTCAAGTAAAAATAACCTTATAAAATAAGGTTATTTTAGGATAGTACTATTGACAAAAATATATAAAATATAGCTAATATTAGACCTGGATAACTTTATTCAAAATCTAGTAAATCGTCGGCAACCTTGTAGGCTTCCCCTGCCCCCATAGTCACAAAAATGTCTCCTTTTTCCAAGGGCACCCCTTGGAATTGAGACTTCAGGGCCTCTGTAGTTTCCTCGAAAGACTCAAAACCAGATACATTTTTCTTGTGTTTACTTATCTCTCTTGCCAATATTGTACTGGAAATGCTAGGGTCTTTGGCTTCGCGGGCAAAATATATAGGCAAAAGGTATACAAAGTCAGCCTGATCAAAACAATTTATAAAGTCAGCAAATAAAGCTTTAGTACGACTATATAGATGAGGCTGAAAAACTACCACTATACGAGAATTGGGGTAAAGTTCCTTTAAAGCTTGTAAACTAGCTCGGACTTCAGTCGGGTGATGAGCATAGTCGTCATAAACAATCACACCCTCTTTAGTAACTCCTTTTTTTTCTAATCTTCGCCATGTCCCAGTAAATTCGGCTAAGGACTTTTGAGCTTGATCTAGAGGAATACCTAGGGTATCCGCAATAGCTAAAACTACAGCTGAGTTTTTCCTATTATGTTCTCCGGGTACTTTTAGAGGCGGAACTAGAACAATATATTTCTGATATTCTATTTCAGTAATCTTAATTTGGCTTTGAGATAAAAATTGATCGAAAGCTTGTTTGATATCGTCTAGATCTTTGTAACAATCCAAATGATCTGCTTCCATATTTGTAATTGCTCCTATGTATGGATTAAAGTTGAGCATGTGTCGATTAAATTCATCTGCTTCGACTACTAAGTACTCGCTATTCCCTTTTCTGAAATTACTACCAAAAGAGGAAACGAAAGAACCTACGATTACTGTCGGGTCGAGCCCCGCATCTATTAATACATTTGCTGTCATAGCGGTAGTTGTAGTCTTACCATGTGTTCCAGAGATAGCTACGACTTTATATTGTTTGGCGAATTCACCCAATGCTTCAAAAAATGACAATACGGGCTTACCGGTATTTTTTGCTGACTCCAATATCTCGGGACCGCGATAAATCCAAGCATCACTATAAACATACATATCCGCTTCAGGAATTTCTTTATAATCTTTCAAGAATACTACTTCTATTCCTTCTTCTTTTAGGGTGTCTAAGGTCTTACCTGTCTCTTCGTCATTGATACCAAAAGAAACAATCCCTCGACTAGCAACCATCTTAGCCAAAGCCGAAATACCAATACCTCCAATACCAATAAAAAATACTTTTTTAATTTGTGATAAATCTAGGTTTTGCATTTTATTTCAAAATATTTATAATTTTTTTCTTTATATCTTCTACTTCTTGTTCTGATTTACACTCAAAAAATTCTGTAAAATCAGAAGGTTCAGGTGGTTGCATTCTTTCTCTTTGATTTAAAATAAGTTCATTAAAACTTTTTGAAGTTCTTAAAACATTAGTTGATCTTTCTGATACGTTGATTCTATTGATTAAAATTTCTTCTGGAAGATTTAAGTATATACCTATAACTTTATAACCATTTTTTTTACATAACTCAAAAACTAATTCGCGACCCTTAAGCCACATATTTGAGTTGGAAAGCATAATTGGCTTATTTAAAGACATAGCAAACTCCAAAAAAAGTAAAAAAGTCTTGAACTTCAAAGAAACATCCTTGAATTCTCCTGTATGTTCTTTGTCATCACTAAATCTAAGTTCTGGATAATTTTCTTTCATAAACACAGCAATAGGGTCTGCTTCTAAGATTAATACATTTTTAAATTCTTGTTTAACCTCATTAGCAAAAGTAGTTTTACCAGTATGAGTTTTTCCTACAAGCATTATTAATATTTTTTCTTTTTGTTCCATTTTATTTCAATCCTTTAATTATTTTAATAAATTGATCATTGCGGTCGTATTCATTTTTAAACATTCCAAACGATGCAAAGGCTGGAGAGAATAACACTATGTCCCCTTTTTTTGCACTTTTAACTGCTTCTTTGATTAAAGTTTTAAAGTCAGCATTTTGGATTACTTCTATTTTTAATTTAAATTTCAATAATTCATCTGTACCAGTTCCGGGTATTAAATACATTCTACTTACTTTTTGATTAATATTTTTTACAAAATTATCAAGTTTTATATTTTTAGTCGCTCCACCGCAAATCAAAATTAATTTTTGATTTGGTTTTAAGGTAAAAGCTTTAATCCCTGCAATAGTAGCTTCTGGTGTCGTCGCATTATTATCATTATAAATCTTTATTCCTTTATATTCTCTCAAGAATTCTAGTCTTCCTTCTACACCTTTGAATTTTTTAACTATTTTTTTAACTATATTTTCTTTAATATTAAAAAGTTTGGCAACTTCATATGCTAAAGCGAGATTCATTCTCTGATGCTCACCTGGAACAATAAATTTAAAATTCTCTACTTCTTTAACATTCCCTTTTATTAAGGGAGCTTTAGTTGAGTTATTTTTAATAAGCTTATTTAAATTTGGATTGATTATTAAATAATCTTCTTGGTTTTGATATTTAAAGATATTAGCCTTATCATTAAAATAAGCCTCCATATCACCTCTATAATGATTCATATGATCTTCCATGAATGAAGTAAAGACTGAGATATGAGGAGAAATTTTTAAATCTCCCAACCCGTGCAAAGCCCAAGAGTCTAACTCCATAACTACAATATCTCCAGATTTTACCTCATTAAGTAAAGCCAAAGTCGAAGTATTTCTAATATTCCCGCCTAAATACACTTTTTTGTCTTTAATACATCTTGAAAGTATTTCATAGATAAGCATAGTGGTCATAGTCTTCCCTCGAGTGCCTGTGGTTCCTACTACGTTAATACCTTCTGCGTATTTAACAAATAAAGATTCACTAACAAAAATTGGAATATTATTCTTGCGAGCTTCGACTAAATATGGGGAGTCTTCTCTAATATTTCCAGTTTGAAGAATCATATCCGCATTTTGAAAGTCTTTGATATCGTGTCCACCTAATACATATTTAATATTTTTATATTTTTTTAATTTTTCTAAAGAAGACTTAAGCTCTATCTCTGTCTTAAGATCTGTAATAGTTAAAATAGCTCCATTTTGTGCAAGAAAAATAGCATCGTTTAATGCTCCACCTAATAAACCTAGGCCCATCACGGTTATCTTTTTATATTTAAAAAATTCCTTAGAGTTCTTCATTTTATTTTAAAATTTTTCTATATTCTTCCATGTCATTAAAGTGATGTTTCACTCCACGGATCTCTTGATAAGTTTCATGACCTTTCCCGGCACAAAGAATAATATCTCCCTTTTCTGCTAATTTTACAGACTCTTCGATAGCTTCTTTTCTATCTATAATAAATTTAGATTTTTGAATTTCATTCATAGATAGGTCGGTTTTCATATCTTGTATTATTTTATCTGGATCTTCGTTGCGTGGATTGTCAGAAGTAAAAATAGCCATATCAGATAAAGTAGCACCAAGTTTCCCCATGATTCTACGTTTTAATGGATCTCTATCTCCCCCACAACCAAATACAGAAATTAATCTACCTCCTTCTCCTTTTATTTCTCGTGCCGTCAAAAGAACTTTCTCTATTGCATCCGGAGTATGAGCATAGTCCACCACTACGGTAATATCGTTGTGAGTAAAATGTTGAAATCGTCCAACAGGAGGAGCGATATCTTCCAAGATTTTATTAACTTTTTCTAAATCAAAACCAAGCAAATTACAAGCGCTCCAAACTGCAAGTAAATTATATGCATTAAATTTACCCAATAAATTAGATTTAATATTGGATCCATTAAAACGAGCCTCAAGTCCTCCAAAATCTAATTTAAAAATCTCTCCGTGGAAATTTTCTCCTCCTGAGAATCCATAAGTGTGTTTATTTGCATTAATACCTTCCAACATGAGTCTTCCATGTTCATCGTCACTATTTGATATAGCAAAAGCATTCTCTGGGAGGATTTTAAAGAATTTCTTTTTAGCTTCAAAATAATTCTCTAGAGTCTTGTGATAGTCTAGGTGATCATGAGTCAGATTAGTAAAAATACCACCAGTGAAATTAATCCCGCTTACTCTACCCTGATCCATAGCATGACTCGAGACTTCCATAAATACGTATTTTATATTATCCTTTTTCATCGCTGTAAAAATCTTGCTCAAACCTAGTGGATCCGGAGTTGTAGGAATTTTCCTATCCATTACGAATTCTTTACCGTTTATATAAACTCCACCAGTTCCGATAAAACCCGCGTTCTTACCTAAAGATAAAGCTATTTCGTATAATAAAGTAGCGGTAGTAGTCTTGCCGTTAGTTCCCGTAACACCCACAATCTTCATATCACGACTTGGGTTACCATAAAAATGTAAAGCAGCTAAAGTTGAGATAGCTCGTCTTTTTAATTTGAGATTTTGAATTAAATTTTTCATTTTTATTAACTAAAATAAAATTATTTATTATTACTTACCGTGACATTTTTTGTATTTCTTGCCACTTCCACAAGTACAAAGATCGTTGCGTCCAATTTCGTCTTTTTTAATATCGTTGGTGATAGCAGTCTCGGTATGATTGGTAACGAAAATCTCAGGTTCTTTCTTTTCTTCTAAAGCCACTGTTGGAGTTATATTCTCAGTATTGATATTAGTTATAAAAGAAGCAACTTGGTCTTTAAAAACTTCTTGCATTTCTTTAAACATAGCCAAACCGTCTTTTTTATACTCAACAATAGGCTCACGTTGACCATAAGCGCGCAAATTCACAGAACTACGTAGATAATCCATAGCTTCTAGATGCTCCATCCAAAGAATATCATTAGTATAAAGAACTATTCTACGAATTTTCTCCATAAAATCTACCTCTCCGAGTTTTTCTCTTTTTTCTTTTATAATATCTACTAACTCTTCTCTACCCAGAGAGACTTCTTCTAAGATTTTCTCAATACCGTCTTTATCCGCCAAAAGCATAGCTCGTCGTCTGTCATAAATCACATTTCTTTGATGGTTCATCACGTTATCGTATTCTAAAGTATTCTTACGAGAATCAAAATGGAAACCTTCTATTTTAGCTTGTGCTCCTTCGAGAGCTCTACCAATAAATTTATTTTCAATAGGTTGATCTTCGGGGATTCCAAAACGCCCCATCATTTTTTTAATATTTTCCGCCCCGAAAACTCTCATCAAATCATCTTCGAGTGATACGTAGAATTGAGTCTCTCCTGGATCTCCTTGACGACCAGAACGTCCGCGAAGCTGGTTGTCTATTCGGCGCGCTTCATGACGTTCAGTTCCTAATACATAAAGTCCTCCTAATTCTTTTACTTTTTTATATTCTTCTTCTACTATTGGATTACCTCCTAGTTTGATATCTATTCCACGACCGGCCATGTTTGTAGCTATTGTAACAGCGCCCACTCTTCCGGCTTGAGCGATAATTTCTCCTTCATGTTCGTGATTTTTAGCATTAAGTAATATATGTTGAACTCCTTCTTGTTTCAAATAAGCAGAAAGAAGCTCGTTTTTCTCAATAGAAATAGTACCTATTAGGACGGGTTGACCTTTACTATTAACTTCTTTAATTTTGCGGGCTATGGCTTGGAATTTACCTTTTTCAGTTTGGAAAATTAAATCTGATTTATCATTACGAATATTCGGACGATGAGTAGGTATAACAATAACATCCAATCCATATACTTTCAAAAACTCTTCCGCTGAAGTTAAAGCCGTACCAGTCATACCAGAGAGTTTCTTGTAGAATCTAAAGTAATTTTGGAATGTTA
>CAYLQJ010000009.1:0-19862 GCA_964385945.1 uncultured Candidatus Saccharibacteria bacterium | reverse complement strand
AAATCACATCTATTAAATAATAAAAATAACCCCGTAATAGGGGTTATTTTTTTGACATTTTCTAAGAATGATGTATTCTAATAATGAATATATTCTTGAACCTTAAATACTAATATCATGGAAAAGAAATCTTGGATACCTTATTATTCATTTTCATTCTTAAAAAATTTTAATTTTTTGTTTTGGTTTTTTATTTTCTTTAATCTTTTTATTTACTTTGTTTATTCAAAAGAGGTAGCATTTATTGTTTGTATATCGTCAATAGTATCTTTTATGATTGGGCATCATTTTGGTGAACAAAGTGAAAGAAATAATCAAAAGCTAATAGAAGGAAAAAAGCAAAAAGAAAGAATCAAAGAAGAAATGTATGTTCTTAAAAACAAATCTTTAGTTGAAAGAGATAGAGAAAATGCTTTTTGGAATATATTTGAAAATGAATACTTAGATAAAGAAACTTTATTGGTAATAATAGAAAATATTACCGACATGAAACAAGAATTAAAAGATTTAGCTTTAGAAAAGCTATATTCTATTAAACAAAAAGCCCGAGACCCATAGTGTTCAGGGCTTTTTTTATTGACAAAATACATAAAATATGTTAAGGTGTAAAAGTATTTAGATCTTTGAAAAAGAGAATTTTTGGATTAGTAAATAGTTTGTAGCTAAGCATTTTTGGCTTTAAACTATTTACTAATCTAAATTTTTTTTAAAATGAATGCAAATCTTTTTTTATCAATTGCGAAATTGTATAGTCAATTTCCTCAAATTAAAAATTTATCTTTAAGTCAAAAGATTGCTTTAATGCAATTACTAAAAGGTAAACATCTTTGGATTTCAGGTGAACCTGGAACTGGTAAAACTCACCTTATTTTTTTACTAAAAGAAATATTTGAAGAATTGAATATTTCTTATGCAGCGACAGCAACAACTGGTGCAGCGAGTAAAAGGATAGGTGGGCGTACTGTAACAAGCTTGCTTCGTTTGGGAATTAATCAATTTTCAGAAGAAGAAATTATTCAAAAAAATTCAAATAATCAATATGCCAATATTGATATATTGATTATTGATGAAAGTTCTATGCTCAGCGTACAACAATTTGAGCAAATTGATATAGCGTTAAAATCCGCTAAAAACTCCAAACTCCCTTTCGGAGGAGTACAGATTGTTTTAGTAGGTGATGATTGCCAATTGGAACCAATGGAAGGAGAACCTTTACTTCTTAACGTACCTAAAAATTTTGTACAAGTGGATCTTGAAGAGAATTTTAGACAAAAAGACGATCCCATTTTTATTTCAATTCTTAAAGAAATGAGAAAAGAAGTTAAAAAAAAATATTCTGTAATGTCTTTAAATTTGAGAAAAAGAATTCTTTCTTTGATTTCAAATGAAGAGAAAGAAGGCATCTTATTGTCTTCAAATTATGAATTTGTCAATAAGATAAATCATGAAAAGATTTCTAATCTTGAAGGAGAAAGGATGACTTATTACTCATCTTATGATGAAGGCGGTCAAATTCCTCCATATGAAAATCAGACTTACGTTGAAGGTATGCAAGTTTTGCATATCATAAACAAAGACGGGTTGGTAAATGGAGATATAGGGGTTATTTTGGAAGTAAATTGTTTACGTGATGCTGTTTATGTTGAATTTTTGAATGGTAGAACTGAATGTATTAAACCATCTAGTTTTAGCACAAAAAAATGGACGGGTAATTTTGAAACAATTACTAGTTATTGGGATGAGGACGAAGAAGAGTGGATTGAGTTTCAAGATATAAGAGACCATAGAAATGAAAAGGTTTATGAATTTTTCGAAACTGAATACATACCACTTATCCCTTGTTATGCTCTAACAGTAAGAAGAGCACAAGGTATGACGATATCTCAAGGAAACTTGGATATCTTGAATATCTTGAATGATCTTAATCCAAGACTAAGGTATACTGCTTTGTCTAGATTTATGAAAATGCAAGATATTGGAGTATACCAAGCAAAAAAAGAAAGAGTACAAGTAGCTAGCTTAGTCGCTTGACTTTTATTTTAAGAAATGCTATGATAATGACAGATTAGTAAAGTCCTAACTGCCTTACTTTGTGTAAGGTAAAAAGGACCAAATGGATGACTTTATATATATAAAGTCATGACAGCCCCAAGATTCGTTCTGGGGCTTTTTTATTTCCTATTTTTTAACGCATTTTTGAGGGTTTCGTTGTCTGAGTATTCTAGTTCAGTACCTGTGGAGAGTCCACGGCCCAAGGACGAGATATTGATATTATTTTTTTCACATATGTCTTTAAGTTCATTTCTTAAATAAAAATCCGTATGGTCACCGATAGGCGACATAGAAAACGCCAAGATTATTTCTTTCAAATTCTTTTCTTTATGAATCTTGTCTTTTAATTCTGTGACTCGGACGAAACTTAAAGTCGTCTTCTCGACGATAGGTACGAGTCCTCCTAGGACAAAATATTTTCCATTATAAACTTTACTTTTTAATACACTTTCCAGATCGGAATCTTTCTCGACGACCATGAGCATACTCGAGTCAGTATTGGGATTGCTACAGATATTACAAACACTAGTCCTGTTTTGAGGAGTAAATAAAAAGAATCTAAAACATTCGGTGCATCGAGTGACTTCACGTTTTAATTCTAAAATAGTTTTAGATAATACTTCGCTATAATTTCCATTTTTGGCCATAAGAAAATACACAAAGCGTTTCGCTTGGCGTTCTCCAATCCCAGGAAATTCTTTAAACATTTGAGCTAGTTTTTCAATTGGATCCATTTTTTTAATATTTAAAATTCATCTAATATATCTTCAGCTCTTGAAGCCGAAAATTCATTAAAACCATTTTTTTCTAAATTCAAGAAACTCGTAGTCTTGCCGTCAAAGTAAAGTTCGACTTTACCTGTTGGTCCATTTCTGTGCTTTTCGATTAATATCTCGGCGATATTTGTCTGCTCGCTTTCGTCTTTACCTTTATCTTCACGGTGAATGAACATAACCACGTCGGCGTCCTGCTCGATAGATCCAGAGTCACGCAAGTCAGACAAACGAGGCTTGCCTCCACGACTCTCCACTGCACGAGAAAGCTGAGAGAGAGCTATCACCGGGACGTCGAGTTCTTTAGCTAGACTTTTCAGAGAGCGGGAGATTTCGGTAACTTGGTTTACCATAGAATCATAATTCTTAGATGTAGTCATGAGTTGCAAGTAGTCGACAACTATCATATCGAGTCCTTTCTCCGCTTTAACTCTACGTGAAGTCGCTTTCATTCTGACTATGGAGTTACCAGGTTGGTCATCAATATATATCTTGGCTTTAGAGAGCTTGTCTAGGGAATCACGAAGTTGAGAAAAATCTCTATCACCATTTAGTTTTCCTGTACGCAAATTCCAAGCATTTACTTTAGATTCAGCTGAGAGCATTCTATCTACTAATTGTTGAGAGGACATTTCAAGAGAAAAGATAAGTATAGCTTTATTGTGTACTGTCGCAGACATACGAGCCATGTCTAGAGCCAGAGTCGTCTTACCGACGGATGGACGAGCAGCGAGAATGATAAGGTCAGACGGTTGGAATCCGGAGAGCATAGTATCAAGATCTCGAAATCCAGTCGGGATACCGCGAAGCATTCCTTTGTTTTCATGTAATCTTTCTAATCTTTCATAAGCTTCTGGAAGAGCATCTTTCAAGCTGACAAATTTTTGATTCTTGGGAGAATTCACTACAGAGAATATTTTCTTTTCAGCCATATCGAGGACTTCATCCATATTATCTTCACCTTCTTCGAAAGCTATTTCGGATACGTAGTCTGCAGCTTCTATCAAAGAACGCAAAACATATTTTTTCTGAACTATTTCGGCATAGTGTTTTACGTTGGTCGAAGAGGGGACAGTATTTACAAGTTCAGCTAGGTATTGATTGCCTCCGACGACGTCTAGGATTTTCTTTTCAGAAAGTTTAGTAGAAAGAGAGAGCATGTCTATTGGTTCATTCTTTGAAGCTAGGTCTAGCATAGCTTCAAATATCATTTTGTGTTTTGCTACATAAAAAGAGTCCCCATTGATTACGTCTTCTATTTCAGAAAGACTATCTTTACGAAGAAGCAAAGAACCCAAGACTGCTTTTTCAGACTCGATATGTTGCGGAGGGATTCGGATATTTCTCACAGGCTGGTTGTTTTTATTCATTAGCATTATTTTAACAGTACTAGGAAAATACACAATCTAGAATTTCTAACAAACTTGTGGTTTACATGTGGATAGTCTATTTTCTGATATATGTTATTATTTAACTATGTCAAAAAAGATATTATTAAGTGGGGTCAAGCCTACTGGAGCGCCACATTTGGGTAATTATTTCGGTGCTATGAAACAATTTGTAGATTTGTCAAAAGAAGAAGGGGTAGAGTCTTTTGTATTTATTGCTGATTATCATGCTTTAAACTTTATTCAAAACAAAGAAGAGATGAAAAGTAATATCGTAAACATATTGCTAGATTATTTAGCTATTGGACTTGATAAAGATAATGTAACTATTTTTAAACAAAGTGACGTGTCCGCTCATACTGAACTTTCTTGGATATTTAATACTCTGATCACAATGCCGTATCTTATGCGGGCGCATGCTTTTAAGGATGCAGAAGCTAAAAATAAAGAGATAGTAGTCGGGACTTTTAATTACCCTGTACTTATGGCCGCGGATATTTTACTTTATAGTCCAGATATCGTCCCAGTAGGTAAAGATCAACAACAACACGTAGAGATAGCTCGCGATATAGCTTTGAAATTTAACAATGCATATGGAGAGACTTTCAAATTACCCGAACATAAAATATTAGAAAATGTAGCTGTCGTACTGGGCACAGACGGGCAAAAGATGTCTAAGAGCTATGGCAATACTATCCCGCTTTTTGCCGAATATGAAGGTATTAAAAAATGCGTTATGAGTATCGTGACTGACTCGGGTACTGATATTCCTGAGAATGTATATGCTATTCATAAATTAATCCGCAATGAAGAAGAATTGAAAACTATCTACGAAGAGAATAAAGGTAAATATAAAATCTTGAAAGATATCCTAGTAGAAGATTTAGAAAAATTCATCGCTCCAATGCGCCAGAGAAGAAAAGAATTAGCGAGTGATATTCCTAGAGTTCTAGAAATACTTAAAAAAGGTGGAGAGAAAGCTAACAAAATAGCTAATACAAAAATGCTAGAAGTTCGTGAGAAGATAGGGGTTAATGCATATTAGTTTTCCACATATCTTGATTTGATTAAAAAGTTTATATATGTTTTAGTTATATTAATGATTACAAAAAATACAAATTCATATCGTCACTTTTGGTTCCGTTCTCCGACGGCTTGTTTTTGTGTTTAGTTTTTATTTTAAATTAAACTTTAAGAAAAACAGGCCCTAAAAGGCCTTTTTTTTATTTTTATGAAAATTATATTTGACTACAATAGAACAATATTTAACCCGGACGTTCAAGCTTTGTATAAAGGAGTTTTTGACCTACTTTCTAAATTATCAACTAAACATGATTTATATTTAGTTAGTAGGAATGAACCTGGTAGAGGAAATACTTTAAATGAATTAGGTATAGATATTTTTTTTAAAGAAACTTTATTTACAGATAATAAAGATATACAAATCTTTAAAAAGTTAGTAGGAGAAAGTTCTGATGTTGTAGTAGTTGGAGATAGAATTAAAGGGGAAATATTAATCGGTAATAAACTAAATTATATTACTGTTTGGGTAAAGCAGGGTAAATTTAGGTTAGAGAAACCAGAGCAAGAAATAGAGAATCCGAATTACATAATAGAAAATATTTCAGAAATAGGAGAAATAATTAAATTATATGAATAATATTACAATTAAAAATACATATTTTTGGCACTTCCGTACAAGTATAAAACTTGGGGTTGTTGCGTATGCTGATTTTTAAAATGAACATATACAAGAGCTCCAAGAGAGAGCTTTTTTGTTCATTTAAAATTTTAATACAATGTTTACCTTTAAAGAATTGCATGATATTCATGTAGAGATTGGTTTGTGGGATACACCAGAAAAAAAATCCCGCTACGGTTATGTTCTTTCACCTGAAGTTTTTGTTTTAGATAAAAAACTAAGACAACAATTAGGAGAAATCGGTTTTCTTGTTAAAGATTACTTAAATGGAGTTAGTAGTTTATCTCAAAATATTTTGATAGCCAAAAGTGGAGATCATAGTATGAGTTTAATTAGTCGTATGCTTGGTAATGGATTAAATGGATTACCATTTTTAGGAGTTAATCGGCATGTACCTTTATGTAAGGTTGATTTAATGATTAATGAAAGTGGTGATTTGCAAATTGCTGAAATTGACGCTTACAATCATAGAGGTATAGGCTATGCAACATTTCTCCGTCATATTCATGAGCAATATTTAAATAATAGAATTGCTTATGATGGTGTTACTTCTTCTTTGTTCCCTTTGTTGTCTGAAAGTTTATCTAATTTTACTTTTTCTTTTAAGGAAAGGTATTACAATGAAGTTTTCTTTTTAATGCAACGAATACTAAAAAAAGAAGGATTAGATGTGAACGTATTATGCACTGATAATGTTTTGAATTTCAAAAAAGATGCAAAATATTTTATTGTGCCTGATTCAATGCAACAAAGTTTTGAGCTTCCTGTCAAAGAATTCTTGTTAGACCAATATCAAAAAAATGAAAGTAATTTCTTTTACCCGTTAACGCCTTGGATAGGTAATAAAGGGATATTAGGTTTATTAAAAAATCCTTTAGATTCTCAAGTTCAAATACTTCAGAGTCATTTTAGCCCCAATGCTAGATTTGATAAGTACATACCTGATTCAGTTTTATTGTTTAAAGGAAATTCTAGTAATATTTCTGTTTTTAAAGAAAAAAATAAAAATTTTGTCTTTAAAAAGAACATTGCTTCCGGAATGAAAGGAGTTTGGTTAGATGCAAATAATTCAAAAATCTCAAATCAAATTGATGAAGCATCTTTACATAAAACCCCATTGTTTTCTTTACAAGAAAAAATTAATCAGAAGAAATTTGATTTTAAGTATTTTTCTGAAAATGGCGAAATCTTTGAAAAAGAATTTTATGTAAGATT
The DNA here is from genome assembly GCA_964385945.1 of uncultured Candidatus Saccharibacteria bacterium. GTDB lineage: Bacteria > Patescibacteriota > Minisyncoccia > Phycocordibacterales > UBA9973 > UBA9973. Next base: position 12,732 of record CAYLQJ010000009.1, on the reverse strand, counting down.
GATTGTCCATGTAGACCCTTTAACAGGTAACATTGTAGATGCGGAGATGACTGCGAGACCAGAACCAGATGTTCATGGAGCTCCAGATTGTCTCCAGATACCTTGTGTATTTTAAAATTATTGCAGGAGTTTGATTAATTCAAGCTCCTGTTTTTATTTATTTTTTAGTTTGACAATTTTTATATAATTATGTATTCTGTGGGGGAGTACTTTGTAAATATTAAATAATCTTAAAATTAAATTTGTCATGAAAAAAAGATTTCAAATCTTTGCATGTTCTGGTACAACAGACCTTGCAGTTAAAATTTCTGAAAAAATAAAACTTGAATTAGGTCAATATGAATTGAAAAAGTTCAGTGACGGTGAATTCTTTGTTCAATTTAAAGAAAGTGTTAGGGGATCGCACGTATTTTTAATTCAATCAACCCATCAACCTACTGATAATTTGATGGAGCTATTGCTAATGATTGATGCTGCAAAACGAGCATCTGCAAAATCCATAACAGCAGTGATCCCATACTTTGGTTTTGCTCGACAGGATAGAAAAGATAAGCCTCGAGTTCCCATAACTGCAAAGCTTATTGCAAATTTACTGCAAACTGCTGGAGCAACGAGAATTATAACAATGGATCTTCATGCGGACCAAATTCAGGGTTTTTTTGATATTCCTGTGGACCATCTAATGGCATCTGCCATATTTGTTCCCTACATTAAAAAAATGAATATTACTGACTTAGTTTTTGTAGCACCTGACTCAGGAGCTGCAAAAAGAGTTAGAAAGTACTCTGATCATTTTAATGTTGATATGATACTTTGTGATAAGATCAGAAGAGAAACTAACGAAGTTGATAAAATTACTGTTATCGGTGATGTTATTGGTAAAAATGTCATTATTCTTGACGATTTAGTAGATACTGCAAATACGCTTTGTAAGGTAGCAGAAGCTTTAATATCAAAAGGAGCAAAAAGTGTTAGGGCTCTTTGTGTTCACCCTGTTTTATCAGGAAATGCTTATGAAAAAATTGAGAGTTCTTCTTTACTAGAAATGGTTATTACTGATACTGTTCCATTAAAACATGAATCTCCTAAAATAAAAGTGATTTCTGTTGATGAATTATTCGCTATTGCCATAAAAAATGTTCATAGTAATGGATCTGTTACTAAGTTATTTATTCTTTAATAAAGAGATTTTAAAACAAAAAGAAGGAAATCATGAAAATGATTACCTTCTTTTTTTATTTATATAAAGTGATATACTAAAAACTATGAAAGATAGAACATATATTAAGGATTTAAATACAAAAATAGGGGGAGAAGTCGTTATTGCAGGCTGGGTCAATATACGTCGTGATCAAGGTAAGATGGTTTTTTTTGATATGCGTGATATGTCTGGACTCGTACAATGTGTGACTTTGCCAGGTAGCGAGGGAATTGAAAAAGCAAAAGAAATTCGCCCAGAATGGGTGTTGAAAATCACAGGTAAAGTAAACGCTCGCCCCGAGAGAAATATAAAGCTTGGAGTCCTGAATGGAGAGCTTGAACTTGAAGTTTTGAATATTGAAGTATTAAATGAAGCTAAGACTACTCCTTTTATAGTGAATGAAGATACAGCTCTAATCAATGAAGATTTGAGAATGAAATATAAATATCTTGATTTGCGTACAGAGAGAATGCAAAACAACCTACGTATGAGAGATAAAATCGTAACTTTCTTTAGAAGTCATATGCATGAACATGGATTCCTTCATATTGAAACTCCTATCATGACGAAAGGTACTCCTGAAGGCTCTCGCGAATATCTCGTGCCTTCTAGACTCGAGCAAGGTAAATTCTACGTATTGCCTCAATCTCCACAACAATTCAAACAACTCGCTATGGTGGCTGGATTTGAGAAATATTTCCAAATTGCAAAATGTATGCGCGACGAAGATACTCGTGGTGACAGACAACCTGAATTTACTCAACTCGACTATGAACTATCTTTTACGACTCAAGAAGAAATCCTAAACTATACAGAGGATATGTTTATTAAAATGGTTAAAGCAGTTTACCCAAATAAAAAAATACAAGAAATTCCTTTCCCTAGAATTACCTATAAAGATTCTATGGAGAAATATGGTAATGACAAGCCAGATTTACGCGAGGATAAAAACGATCCTGATTTGCTCGCTTTTTGTTGGATAGTTGATTTTCCTATGTTTGAAGCTGATCCTGAAGGTGGGCTCCAAGCAGTGCATCATCCTTTCACAAGACCGCTAGATGAGGACGCTCATCTACTTGCGACTGAACCTAGTAAAGCTCGTGCGAACGCCTACGATATAGTTCTAAACGGTTATGAATTAGGAGGAGGATCTATGCGTATCCATGAAAGAGAATTACAAAATAAAATTTTTGAACTTTTGGGATTATCACCCGAACTCATTGAAGCACGTTTTGGTCATATACTTGAAGCTTTTGAATATGGAGCTCCACCTCATGGAGGATGTGCTCAAGGTATAGATCGTATTGTTATGTTACTCCAAAATGAACCAAATATTCGTGAAGTTATCGCTTTCCCTAAAACTGGTGAAGGTAAAGATTTGATGATGGGTGCACCTAGTGAGGCCGGAGAGAAACAATTAAAGGAACTAGGGATAAATATAAAGAAATAATTCTAGATGTCTCATTCTTTTTCCGGTAAAGTTATTCATGGAGATAAATACGGTAGCAAGATTGGTTTTCCTACTATTAACATAGATCGTAGAAATTTTAAATCTCTACAACAAGAGATAAAATTTGGTATTTATAAAGGGGAAGTCATACTCGATAATAAAACCTATAAAGCTGGGATAATCATAGGGCCATTTGATAATAAGAATTTACCAAAACTTGAAGCACATTTGCTAAATTACAAAGGTAACGCTTATAGCAAGAGAGTTATATTTAAGTTAAATAAATTTCTAAGAAAATATAAAATTTTTAAAACAGAAAAAGATTTGATAATACAAATTCAAAAAGATATAAATTTATGTCAATAAATAAAAATAAAATCGGACCTATTCTAATAATCACCGCGGCTTTGCTTTGGGCTTTTGACGGGCTTATACGTCAGTATCTTTATTCGCTTCCGCCTATTACTATCATATTCTTTGAGCACCTTTTTGGACTCATTATTTTATCTCCTTTTGTGTATAAATTAGTACTCAAAGAGCGCCTCGGGGCGAGAGAGTGGTGGCTCATATTATTGGTATCTTTACTCTCAGGACTTCTCGGTACACTCTGGTTCACTACAGCGCTCGTGAAAGTGAACTTTATTACTCTGTCTGTAGTATTTCTATTACAGAAACTTCAGCCGATATTCGCTATCACTACAGCAAGTATTTTCTTAAAAGAGAAACTAGATATAAGATATATCAAATGGGCAGTCCTCTCACTCATCTCGGCATACTTCGTCACTTTCAAAGACGGTATTGTGAATTTAGAAACAGGCGAGGGAACTCTGATAGCTGCTCTTTATCCACTCGGTGCGGCTTTTGCATGGGGAAGTTCTACTACATTTTCTAAAATGCTTCTCGGTAAAGTACGCTCTGAGGTTAGTACTTTCTATAGATTTTTATTTACCACGATCATCTCTTTACCGGTGATATATTTCTTTGGTAAGTTCTCTTCGTTTCCTGCTATCACGGAGGCGCAATACGGCTATTTTGCCTTGATTGCTGTATCTACGGGTATGGTGGCGCTCCTTATCTACTACCGAGGTCTTGCAAAAACATCTGTAAATATCGCTACAATTCTGGAGCTCACATTTCCATTTATTGCTATTGTCCTAGATATGGTTATCAATAATAAAATCTTATCAATTTCTCAATGGTTTGCTGCGTTTATTCTTGTATTCTCAATTTATCAAATCACCCAATTGCGAGAGAATATGAATAAATCATAAAATTTTTTATTTTTAATATATAATATCAATATGGAACTATCTAAAAGAAAATGTATACCTTGTGAGGATAAAAATTTGAAACCTTTTGATCTCGAACGGGCAGAAGAATATATGGTGGATGTGAAAGGATGGGAACTTTTAAAAACTCCGGATGTCGGACATCCGCAAGAAGAGATTTTAAAAATATCTCGAGAATTTAAATTTAAAGATTTCGTAGAATCTCTCGAATTCGTAAATAGGGTAGGAGACTTGGCAGAAACAGAAGGTCATCACCCGGATATATTAATGTATTCTTGGAACAAGGTCGTAGTGACATTATACACGCATTCAATAGGAGGACTATCTGAAAATGACTACATCCTAGCCGCGAAAATAAATACTATTTTATAAATTTATAAGTTTGACATATAAGTATATTTTGTGTTATAAATTATACGTATTTTTGCTATTTGAAAAAGAGAATTTAAAGGTTAATAAGTAGTTTGTAGCTAGATAGGTTTTGGCTTTAAACTATTTATTAACCTTTTAAATTTTATAATAATGGAAAATATTTTAGACAGTTTTTTAAGGTCTTATTTTAAACATAATAGGATTCCAACCTCTTTCATGGATTTTGGTTCATCTTTACTCGACAATAAAGAGTATAAAATTTTGGTTTTAAAAAAACCACATGAAGCAATTTTAGAACTAGAAGAGGTCGGATGGAAATATCCTTCTAGCAAAGTGATTTATCTATATAATGTTTTATTAGGTGAAATATATCTTACATCTTTAGATTTTAGTTGGACTTTTATTAAAGATGAAGGGGAAAAGATTTATTCATTCTCCAGATATACTTCACTTAGAAAAATAGGTGAATACATTTTAATTTCTTCAATACTATATGGTGTCGACGAAAGCGACAAGGGTCGAAATACGAATTGTGTGGCAGTCCTGGATTTGACTGGCAAGCTTATTGGTTTGTGGCATTTTGAAAGCAATTTTGGTTATCAATTAAAAATTTTAGATTTTATTCCTTTATCAAAAAACTTATGGCTGATTAACTTAGGTATTTGTGAGAGTAAGAAAATGATGTCAGATAAAGATAAAAATCTTTATCTATTAACTACAAATAGAAATAAAGGTTTTAAACTTGATACATCATTCAAAGATACACATAATTCAATAATGAATCATAATCTTAATTCAGATGGAGTAACTTGCTTATGGTATAGCGAGAAAGAGATTGATAGCCATCCTGAATTCTTAGTATTTTGTTCTACTTACCATTTATGTGTATATCGTTATGAAAATAATAATTCTTATGCTCGATATAAAAAAATTATGGAGACAATGTTGGCAGACTATTATTTAACAAAAGTCAAAGTTAAGTTAAATGTTTCAGAGCTTTTTATAGAGTTTGAAAGTAACCAGGATACCCGAAAAGGAGTTTTTACTCTAAGAGTTTAATATTAAATTGACCTTAATTTACAAAAACAGTTTTGTGTATGCAAAACTGTTTTTTTATTTATAACCCGCCGTAGAGTTCGTTTTGGTATTCATCTAATTCTTCCCATCTACTCTCGTAGGCAAGACGAGCTTGCTCGGGCCAGGTTTTAGGATTGGCCATATTGAAACTATTTCCGGCTTCGTCTAACATATTTTGTAAATATAATTCATTGGTTCTAGAAAGTTTTTCAAAACTTTTAATATTATTTTTATATAATAATTCTTTGATTTTAGGGCCTATACCTTCTATCAGAGTTAAGTCATCAACGCGTTCTTCTTTTTCTGTAAACTCTTCAATAAAAGGAGAGTCCATGAGATTATTCTTAGCTAAAGTCTCTATGTCTTCTACTTTGTATTCTATTTCTTCTTCTATTTTATTTAATTCTTCTTCAATAGTGTCTTCTTTCTCTTCTTTTTTTAGAATAGCATTTATCTCTTCCTTAATTTTTGAGATTTTATTCTTATCATTTTTTTTTAAGATTTTCAGTTCATGACCTTTAGACAAATACCAAATAGCTATCATGCATAAGAATACTAGAATTAAGATTAATATATCGTCTCGGTAATTTGCAAAATCATACATAAAATTTAAATATTATTTTTTAAAAACTCACTTATCTTTTTATTATCTCGAGAAACCCATAGTGTATTTGCTTCGATTCTTTCTTTAACTTGCTCTATAGATCTAGCCGCTCCAGGGGCTTTATTCTTACCAAAGAAATCCACAAAGAACTTGAGATGTTTCTTTTCAGGGCTCGGTCCGATAGCTTTAACCAATCTACTTAAAGAATGACCTCCATCTCCATACCTATTTAATAATAGTTGCCAATTTGTCTTAACGCAAGTAATCCAAACGTCACGTCCGTAGGGATTTGAGCCGACAGAAGACAATATGCTGATAGTGTCTTGGATACGTACATCATTCGATAAAGCAAAATGGGTAGTTTTGCAAAGGATTTCTTTGTCTTTAAAATCACCGAGTGCGTTCCCAATACGATTTTTCTCTTCGTGAAGAGTTTCGTTTTTGTATTGTTTAATGAACATATTGTATTCTTTAAGACCTCCATTATTAGCTACTATCGTATATAAAGAGCCTTTTATATCTGGATCAATTTGTTCACCCTCTTGAATAGCTTTCACGAGATATTTCGCTTTTGCCACTATTTTTTTATCAGCACTTCTACCAAGTCGAGATATAGCCAAAGAGCGGAGTAGGGTATCCGTATGAGTTTCATCTTTTTGTTTCTCCCAAGTTAATTTCTTTAATATCGGGGCGAAGAGTTTAATAATAAATTTATCAAGATTTTCTTCACTATTAGACTTAGATACTAATTGCTCGATACGAGCGAGGCCTGTTGCTATTTCGAGCCAGACGGTGTAGTTATCTTCGTCTCTATAAGCAGTCAAAAATTCCAAAGCTTTAGTGGTAGGGATGACGCCAGCTTCAGCGGAGGCGAAGAGATCACGAATAATACCTAGTCTGTCACGAGGGGATATCATTTTATGATGAACTACTTCTTTTAATTTCTCTAATAAAGAGTCTTCATAATTAGTTCTAAAGAATCCAGCTTCTCCAATATTTAATTTAAGATAAGTATCTGGTTTCGGAATTTCAATACTTTTTTTATCAAGCAATATTTTTGTTTTTTGTTTATTGATTTCTATTTCTATCGGGATTTGCCATAAAGTTTTTTCTTTATTTTGTATTTTTGAAACAGGGCTTGAAAAGAATCTGTCTTGAGAAATTATTATTTTATCTTTTATTATTTCTGTATTTAAAATGGGGTAGCCACCACGAGATGTCCAATTTTGCATTATTTTCCCTACGGGTTTCTTGGATATTTTCTCTAATGCTTCCCAAAGGTGATTTGTCTCTGTGTTTTTATAACTATGTTTCTTTAAATAATAACGAAGTCCATTTCTGAAATTCTCTTCACCTAAATATTCTGCTAGCATTCTGATAATAGAAGCACCTTTAGAATAAGAAACTTCGTCGAAAATTTCTCCTATCTCATCTGGATGATGAACTTCTATTTCTATAGGATGAGTATTTTTTAATGCGTCTAATCTTAAAGCGACGCCGAGGTCAGCTGTGGAGAATTGAGTCCAAATATCCCAAGTAGGGAACATTTTATCTACTGCTAAATACTCGATATATGAAGCAAATCCTTCGTTCAACCATAAGTGAGTCCACCATTCCATAGTCACTAGATTGCCGAACCATTGATGAGCTATTTCGTGAGCTATGACGAGAGCTGTCCATTGCTTATTAGATATAGAAGAATTTAATGGATCTACCAGTAAAACACTTTCTCTATAAGTGATCGCACCCCAATTCTCCATAGCGCCACTTGCAAAATCAGGGATAGCTATCATATCGAGAGTATTTAGTGGGTACTTAATATCAAAATATTCTTCATAGAATTCTAAAGTTTTGATAGCGCAAGATAGGGCGAATTCTCCTTGATGCTTTTTGCCTTTAGTTGTGTAGACTTTGATATTTACATCATTTTTAGTTTTACCTTCAAGGTATTCAAAATCTCCCACAATAAAAGCTAGGAGATAAGTCGACATGATGGGAGTCGGAGAGAATTTAATAATATCTAGATCCGGAGTATGTTCGCTCACCATGATCGGTAAAGTATTTGATATAGCAGTTTTACCTTTGGGTACTATTAGAGAGACGTTGAAAATAGATTTATGAGCAGGTTCGTCAAAACAAGGGAAAGCTCGACGGGCGTCAGTCGCTTCGAATTGAGTTGTAGCTAAATAAGATTTCACACCGTCAACGAAATACGAACTACGATAGAATCCACGCATCTTGTCATTTAAAATTCCTTCAAAGACTAGAGTCAGATCGTATTTACCGAGCTCTATATTTTCAGCGAAAAATAAAGTCACTGTCTCAGAGGCTTCATCGTAAATTATTTTTGTCGCAAAGATTTTATTTTTCTTAATCTTAATTTGAGCAGTTTCGATATTTAATTCTTTGGAATGTAAAATTATACTTTTAGTATTTTTGAGGATTTTCAAATTGATAACTTCAAAACCAGAAAAAGTAAAATTCTCGAAGTCTGGTTGTAAGGTTATATCGTATTTAACAGCAATGATATCTTTAGATAATTTAATGTTTTTATTTTTCTTTTTCACCCCAGCACTAATTTTTCTTTTCATAATTAGCGTATTATAGCATAAAATAAGGGAATTAGTGCGGGGTAAATACAAAAATGTTAAGATATAATCATGGAAACTGACACCTCAAATATCTACTCCGTAAAAATAGACCAATTCGAAGGGCCTTTTTCTGTATTACTCTCAATGATAGAAGAACGCAAGCTTTTTATTAACGATATCTCTCTATCTACTATCACGGAGGACTATATAATGTATGTAAACACTCACGAAATCCCTCCGAATTTAATATCTAATTTTATAATGGTAGCCTCGACATTGATTTTGATAAAATCCAAATCTTTACTCCCGACTTTAAATCTAACCAATGAAGAAGAAGGAGATATTAAAAATCTAGAAGAGCGACTCAAGCTTTTTGAGCTTTATTCCAATTTGTCTCTGCATATCAAAAATAATTTCGGTAAAAGAATAATTTTTGCTCCACAAGAACGTAAACACACTAATGTAGTTTTCTTGCCTGATAATCAAATCTCTAAAGAAAGCATGATGACTTTTGCGAGTGAATTATTAAACAAGATGCCGGTTAAGTCTATTCATCCAGAAGTTGAGATAAAGAAAGTTATAAGTATCGAAGAGATGATAGATAAATTGAAAGACAGGATAGAGAAAAGTCTAAGTATGAATTTCCGAGAATTCTCTGGTGTAGGGAATGCCGTTTCTAGAGAAGAAAAGGTGACTGTGATTGTAGGATTCCTCGCTATGCTCGAATTAGTCCGTGAGGGAATACTGCATGTGATTCAAGATAATAATTTTGAAGATATCCAAATCGAAAAACATATCCCTGAAGTCGAAGATATTCAAAATGAAGATGAGTCTGATATAATAGAGTAAATGAATGAATCCCGTAGTAGATTTTCAAATTATTACTGGGTAATAGGTTCGAATAAAATGTAAGTTTAGTTTATTATTAATTTTAATTATATTTTCAAATAAAGTTTTAAAAACAATTTGAAAATTCACTACAGGATGAATAATTTAGAAACAAAAATAGAAGCCTTACTTTTCTTTAAAGCCGAACCGATAACTTTTAAAAAATTAGAAGATGTTTTAGCTGTGTCTCGAGAAGAAATATTGATAGCTGTTTCAGATTTGAAGAATAGTCTCATGAATCGTGGGATTGTATTGATAGAGAAAGACGAAGAGATTATGCTCGGTGTGAGTCCGATATATAGTGAAATGATCGATAATATTCAGAAAGAAGAGCTTAATCGTGACTTATCTAAAGCCAGTCTAGAGACTTTATCGATAATCCTTTACAAAAATGGCGCTAGTCGTAGTGAGATAGATTTTATCCGCGGAGTGAATTCTAGCTTTACTTTGCGCGCCCTTATGATACGAGGACTAGTCGAAAAAACTATATCTAAAGAAGACAATAGACGATATGTTTACAAACCTACTTTTGATTTATTGTCATTTATGGGTGTATCTAGTATTGAGAATTTACCAGGGTATGAAGATTTGAATAAAGGTATTGAGAAAATAATAGTAGACAATAATAACGAAGAAGAGATATCTTAAATATGAAAAATAAATTTAAAATTATTTTAGTTTTATTTGTTTTGTTTTTATCACCGTTCATTTTTGCATCCAACTTATACGCAGAGAGTTCAAACGTCGGTTTCGTGCCTTCAAATATTTGGTATTCCAAAGATCCTTTTTCAGATGGAGAAAAAATAAAAATCTATACTTTGTTATTTAATCAAGATCCACGAGAACTAAGTGGCAAAATATCTTTCTACGATAGAGATACGTTATTGGGTAGAAAGAATTTCACTTTAAAATCTCAAGAAGCTGAAGTTGTAGCCTTAGAATGGATAGTAACTGCCGGCACTCATACTATCTATGCTCGGATAGATGATGCTAAATTCTTAATAAGTAATGGTAAATATGAAGAAGTAACTATAGCTCAAAATGAAAGTGAAAAAAGCCAAAAGATAGTTATTAAAAAAATAGCTCCAGATCTTAAAAAAATAGAAGAAGATATTAAAGAAAAAGTAGAAGAGTCCGTCGGACCGATTGAAAATATTCAAGATAAAATCGTAGAGAATACTCCAGAGGTTATATCTAAACCAGTAGCTAGTACTATCAATAGTATTAAGGATTTGAGAATCACAAGTTTAGATTATATTAATACCAAGAAAGAAGAAGTTAAGAAAGAGATAGAAGAATTAAAAATAGAAAACACTGAACAATCTGATCAAGCAAATACAGAAACAAAAGTTTCCAATGATACCAAAGAGGTTACAGATGAGAAGGATGTAGAAGAAGATTCTAAAAAAGAACAAAATACAATTAATAAACCTTTGAAGTATTTAAGTTTGTTTTTCTTTGCTACATTAGCCTTTATTTTAAACAATAAAATTATATTTTATATAATACTAGTATCTTTAGTATTTATTATATCAAGATTCATTTGGCGTAAATTTATTTAAATATACTAAATTTGAGATTTAATTCACTATATTTGCGTTAGGTCTTGCCTAACTCAAGAAAATCTATTTTATATTTTTTTGGGTATATGATATAATAAATCTATGAAAAAAAGTAAAAAGTTTGTATTGTATGCTTTTAATTTATTATTAATCTTTTTATTGCTACCAAGTTATAATATTTATTCTTACTCTCCTGGGATCTTGGATGCTACTTTTGATTCAAGTGTTGGGGCAAATTCTTCTGTATGGAGTTTTATATTACAACCAGACAACAAAATAATCATTGCAGGAAGCTTTTCTCAATATAATGGAACTGCAAGAAATCGTATTGCTAGATTAAACACCGACGGTTCTCTTGATTTAACATTTGATCCAGGGACAGGGGTAAATAGTGGTATTTTATTTTTATTATCTCAATCAGATGGAAAAATAGTTATTGCAGGAGCATTTACAGAATATAATGGAATAGCAAGAAATCGTATTGCTAGATTAAACACCGACGGTTCTCTTGACTTAACATTTGATCCAGGGACAGGGGTAGACGGTTTATTGTATTATATTGCTATTCAACCAGACAACAAAATAATCATTGCAGGAAGCTTTTCTCAATATAATGGAACTGCAAGAAATCGTATTGCTAGATTAAACACCGACGGTTCTCTTGATTTAACATTTGATCCAGGGACAGGGGTAAATAGTGGTATTTTATTTTTATTATCTCAATCAGATGGAAAAATAGTTATTGCAGGAGCATTTACAGAATATAATGGAATAGCAAGAAATCGTATTGCTAGATTAAGAATGCCTACAGTCCTAACAGAAGTAACTCCTGTAGAAAGAGTTATAGTAAACAATAATCCAATAAGTTATACTTTTAACACCGACCAAGCTGGTACCATAACCTATGGAGGAAGTTGTAGTAGCGCTACCTCTACAGCAGTAGTAGGCAACAATACCATAACCTTAAACACGCTATCTCCAGGATACTACAACAGCTGTACTATCACAGTCACAGATGCTACTAGTAATACATCAACTCCATTAACAATCTCACCATTTAATATAGTAGTTCACTCTGGAGGAGGAAGTAGTAGTACACCAACTACATCAACCACTATCACAGAAAGTACCATCAACAATACCGTAACCCCACCAGTCTTAGAAAACACAACCACAGAAGTAACAACTACAGTAATACCACCAACTAACACTTACACCTCTCCACTAGACGGAACCATAAAATCCTGTCCAGCCTTCACTAAACACCTAAGAGTAGGGAATAGACTAAACGATAAAGAAGAAGCAAGACTATGGCAAGCATTCTTAAACACAAAAGAAGAAGAGCGTCTTACCATAGACGGTATCTATGGTAAACAAACAGAAAGTGCTATCAAAAGATTCCAAAACAAATACAAAGACTTTATATTATCTCCTTGGAATCTAATCTCACCTACAGGTTATACTTATAAATCTACTCGTGCTTATGCTAATAAATTAGTTAATTGTTCTGAGGGTGCTGTTACATTAGACAATGGGAAGGTTATAAATTATTAAGAATAATAATCTAAAGACTTATTTGTATTTTTAGCTATATCTAGGTAATATAGATATAGATGATTATACGAATGTTTAAAAAAAATAGAATTAAACGAGCAAACTCTTTTGTCGAGCCTGATGAGATTTTTTTGGATTCTAAAA
>CAYLQJ010000008.1:0-20789 GCA_964385945.1 uncultured Candidatus Saccharibacteria bacterium | reverse complement strand
TATCAAGTGCAAAGAGTAGAGAAGAAGGTTTTGCATTCTACGAATATCTAGGAGTTCCGTTCAAGAAAGAAGACGAAAAGAAAAAGAAATAATTTAATGAAAGAAAAAATAAAAATCCCCGAAAGGGGATTTTTGCTTTTAGTTTCATTTTCATATATCATTTATTTGATATGTTTTATTTTTTCACCCTTTAACAACTAAATTATGGATATAATAGTTAGAATAAAAAGAGAAGAGGAAAGAGGTTAATAGCCTTGTAAGTACTCAAGCCTGCTGAAGTAATTCGGTGGGTTTTTTATTTAACCAGTCGCGAATGCAACGTTGACTCAGCCTTGGTTTTTGTTATATAATTTACTTACTTATGGAAACAGAAAAAGATATCTCCAACAAAGAACTACTTGAATCTATAAATAAAAGGTTTATTACTTTGGAAGAAAAAATGGCCACCAAAGAAGATTTAAGTACTTTTGAGCAAAATATGGCTACTAAAGAAGATTTAAAAGCTCTTGCCACTAAAACCGATTTGCTAGAAACAGATACAAAGGTAGATTTAATTGCAAAAACCACAGCTTATATCTTAGAAAATATGGCCACTAAAGAAGATTTTAAGGCTTTTGCTACTAAAACAGACCTACTAGAAACTGAAAATCGACTCCAAGAGCAGATAACTGGCATTTCTCAAGACATGAAATCTTTTAAAGAAGAAGTCCATCAGGAAATACTCTTAGGTAAATAAACTAATTAAAGAAAAAACCCCCGAAAGGGGATTTTTGCTTTAAATTTGAATTTGTGCTATAAAGACTTTGAATAAAAATATTTCATAATTTAAATCAAATACAATGAAAATGATTTTACAAGCCGCTCCTTCCTCAGAGGAAACTCTTTATGCAGCTTTAGCAATTATTGCTATTCTGCTGATAATGGTTTTGTCTTCTTATTTATTTTATAAGATAAATGGCAAATAATAAAATAAAATGGCCTACATGTTTTGTAGGCCATTTGACTTTTAATTCCTGATTTGCTAGGATATAGAAGTCTTCAATATTTAAGACTGATCTGTGTTTCTACTTAAGATTTTTAAGAAATTTTAAGTAAATACATAAGATATCACTTAAATCAAAAGAAGACATATTATATATGGCAAAAAAATCAGTAATCGCGCGAAATGAAAAGCGCAAAAAACTTGTTGCAAAATTTGCACAAAAAAGACAAGAACTTAAAGAAAAAGGCGATTTTGCAGGTTTGCAAAAATTACCTAAAAATTCTTCACCTGTTAGATTAAAAAACAGAAGTTTTGTAAGTGGCAGAGGAAGAGGCTATATGAGAGATTTCGGTATAGACCGCATAGAGTTTCGTGAATTGGCGAACGAAGGTAAATTACCAGGAGTTAGAAAATCTTCTTGGTAATATCTTTTAATTAAAATACAGCAATATTATGGATATAATTTCACAAATGATAATAACAATAAAGAACGGCAGCTTAGTAGGGCATGAGTCTGTTGTTATTCCTTATTCAAAATTAAAGAATGCAATCGCTTTATGTTTACAAAAAGAAGGCTTTGTTTCTAGTGTTACTAAAAAAGTAAAGAAAGGTGTTCCTGTATTAGAAGTAGGTCTTATCTATACTGACAACAAGCCAAAGATTAAAGAAGTTCAAAGAATTTCAAAACCATCAAAGCGTGTATATTATGCTGTTTCCGATATTCATACAGTAAGAAACGGATCTGGTCTTTTTGTTTTTTCAACACCAAAAGGAATACTTTCAGGGAAAGAAGCTAGAAAAGAACAAGTTGGAGGAGAAGCATTATTTAAAGTTTGGTAATACAAAAAGTTAGTTAAAATAAATTAAAAAATTATATGTCAAGAATTGGAAAAAAAGAAATAATAATACCGAAAGGAGTAACTGTCAGTAAAGATGGTGTTATTTTGAAAGTTGTTGGTCCAAAAGGAACTTTAACTAAAGAATTCCGTGATGATATTATCGTAAATATCGAAGGGGATAAAGTAACTCTAAACATCAAAAGAAATGATAAATTCTCTCGTTCTCTTTGGGGTACTTATGCTTCTCACATAACTAACATGGTAAAAGGAGTAGAGACTCCATACGAGAAAAAGCTTATCCTAGAAGGAGTTGGTTTTAAATCAGAACTAAAAGGTAAAGAAATTCATTTCGCTTTAGGTTTCTCTCATCCTGTTGTTGTAACTATCCCAGAAGGTTTGACTGTTACAGTAGAAAAGAACAATATTACAGTTACTGGTATCAACAAAGAGCTCGTTGGAAGTTTTACAGCTGAAGTTAGAGCTTTAAAGAAGCCAGAACCATATAAAGGAAAGGGTATGCGTTACCATGATGAAGTTATCAGACGTAAGCAAGGTAAGAAGACTGCATAATCTACGTTAAAATATTAGAAAAAATATGAAAACAAAAACAGACAAAAGAATAAGACTAAAGAAGAAAATTAGAGCAAAAGTAAATGGTACAGACATGCGCCCTAGACTTTCAGTATTTCGTTCTAATAAATTTATCTATGCTCAAATCATAGACGATACTAAAGGTAAAACTCTAGTAGAAGCTAGTGATATCAAAATCACAAAAGGAACCAAGACAGAACGCGCTAAAATCGTAGGTGGTGAATTAGCAAAAAAGGCTCTTGCAAAGAAAATAGAACTTGTTGTTTTTGATAGAAATGGTTTTAAATACACAGGACGTATCAAATTAGTAGCTGACGTTGCTCGCGAGGGTGGTCTTAAATTTTAATTAAAATAAAATGGATAAAGATAATCAAAAAAAGAATAACAGTAGAAGAACATCTTCTTTTGGAAGACCAAAGCCTGAATTTGATCAAAAGATGGTTAGTATTCGTCGTGTTACTCGTGTGGTAGCAGGAGGACGTAGATTCTCTTTTAGTGTTGCTCTTATTGCTGGAGACAAGAAAGGTAATGTTGGTTTTGGATTAGGAAAAGCAGGAGATACAGCATTAGCTATAAATAAAGCTTTAAGAAATGCAAAGAAAAACATGATCAAGCTTAACCTAACTAAAGGTATGTCTATTCCTCATGAAATATCTGCAAAGTTCTCTAGTTCATCTGTAAAGATTATGCCAAACAAAGGACGTGGACTTGTAGCAGGAACAGTAGTACGTGATATACTAAAATTAGCGGGAGTCAAAGACGTAACTGCAAAAGTATTAGGAGGTACAAAGAATAAATTAAATAATTCTAAAGCTGTTATGGCTGTTCTTACTCAAATATCTTCTAAATATACAAAGCCGGTAGCCGAGACTACAATTGTAAATAATAAAGAAGTAGCAAGAGAAGAAAAATAAATTTTATGCAAATCAACGAATTAAAAAGAAAATATAAGAACAAAAAAGACCGTATCGTAGGTCGTGGAGGTAAGCATGCTAAGACTGCAGGACGTGGAGGCAAGGGTCAAACAGCTCGTGCTGGTAACAAGCGTCGTCCAGAATTAAGAGTTATAATCAAGAAATTACCAAAACTTCGCGGTTATAGATTCAACTCTTTCGCTAAAGAACCTACTGCTATTTCTCTAGATAGTATTACTAAATTCTTCCCAAAAGGTGGTGCTATTACTCCTACTATCTTAGTTGAAGCTAAAGCTATCAAGACAAGAAAAGGATTTACCCCAGCTGTAAAAATCTTAGCTGGTAAAGCTGATTTTAGTGTTAAGGCTGATTTCTCAAAAGTTTTCGTATCTGACGCTGCTAAAATCAAGATAGAAAAAGCAGGTGGTACTGTATCAGAATAATAAATATTTTTTATGGACAAATTTCTTAGTAAAATGAAAATGATGATTTTTGACAAACAAATCAGAAATAAAATTCTGTTTGTTTTAGGAGCATTGTTTGTTTTTAGATTACTTTCTTCTATTCCTATCCCAGGAGTAGATACTCTGCAACTCAATCGTTTCTTATCAAACAACCAATTTTTTGGTATTTTAAATATTTTCTCTGGAGGAGGACTTTCTAATCTTTCTATAATCATGCTTGGAGTAGGACCTTATATTACAGGTTCTATTATCATGCAACTTCTAACAGTTATGGTCCCAGCTTTAAAGAGGATATATCAAGACGAAGGAGAGATAGGCAGAAAGAAATTTACTCAATACTCTAGAATGCTTACTGTTCCTTTAGCCGCAATCCAAGGTTTTAGTCTTTTGGCTATACTTGAAAATCAAAGTATTTTAGTTGACCTTACTACTTTTGAAAGAATCACTAACTTAGTCATAGTTGTAGCGGGAGCTATGCTTATAATGTGGATAGGAGAGCTTATGAGTGAATTCGGTATTGGTAACGGTGTCTCTATTATAATCTTTGCTGGTATCGTAGCGAACCTACCGACTCAAGTCAGTCAACTTATCTTCACTTTTGATCCTTCTCAAATTCCACTTTATATAATGTTCGTGGTTTTGAGTCTACTAGTTATCGCTGGAGTTGTATACGTGACCGAAGCGGAAAGACCTATACCTGTGACTTATGCAAAACAAGTTCGTGGTACCAAGGTTTACGGTGGTGGCTCAACTTATATTCCACTTCGTGTGAATCAATCAGGAGTTATGCCTATTATTTTTGCTTTGTCTATTTTGCTTTTCCCTCAAATTATCGGTAATGTCCTTTCTGGAGTTGCTAACCCAACTCTTGCAAAGATAGGTCAATCCTTAGCAGGATTTTCTCAGACCTCACTACTTTATGGTGTATTGTATTTCATTTTTGTTTTCTTATTTACTTATTTCTATACCGCAGTCACTTTTGATCCTGAAGCTTTAGCTACTAACTTGCAAAAGAATGGAGCTTTCGTTCCAGGTGTTCGTCCAGGTGCTTCAACTTCAGATTATATCTCTAAAGTATTAACTCGTATTACTTTATTCGGAGCTTTATTCTTGGGTATCATTGCGGTGTTGCCTTTGATTATGCAAGCTATTTCTGGAATCACAGCTTTGGCTTTAGGAGGTACAGCCTTACTTATCGTTGTGTCTGTAGTTCTAGATTTGATAAAGAAAATAGACGCTCAGCTATCAATGAGAGAATACTAAAAATACATAGTGTCTTTTTAAAAACCACAGGTCCGACCTGTGGTTTTTTGTATTTTGTGATATAATTTATATTATGAAAAAAAGCATTTTATTATTGATAAGTTTACTGATAGTCGTTGGAGGTATTTTAGTTTTTAATTATTCTAATAAAAGTTCTACAGATTCTGGTTTTATAAATTTAGCACGTTTGTATAATGACGTAGCTGATAACTTTAGTAATTTAGTAAACCCAGCTTCTCAAGTTTCTTTGCCTTTAGTTTCGACTAACGATACAACTCCTCGTATCGCGTATTGGTGGGGAAAAGTTAATCAACACGTAGATTCTGCAGGTTTTTGGAGATCAGACCCAGATGGAACTCAAGGTCTTTGGGGAGCGCAAGTTGATCAATTAACTTATTGTCGTAGGTGGTATCCTAATACTATTAGTATTAGAGATTATCAAATTGAAACTATTACTAATTGGAAAAGAGCAGCTCAGTATGAGCAAAGTGATTATATTAGAGTGACTACTTCTGTGGAGTGTGTACAATCAGACACACAACCAGTTTCAAATCCTCCTACAAACCCACCTGTGGAAGTGACTCCAATCCAAAATGTCCCCGCAATATCTCTAACCGCATCCCCAAATCCGTCTCCATATAATGGAGTGACTAACCTAAGTTGGAATGTAAGTGATGCTACAAACTGTGTTGCTAGTAACGGCTGGACCGGAACTAAAAACTCAAACGGTGGTTATCAATCCATAGGTAGCATGACTGCAAATACTACTTTTGTATTAACTTGTACTGGACCTGGAGGAAATTCTACTGCTTCAGTTTATGTACCTGTAGAGCAACAAGTTCAAGTTCAAAATCCTCCTTTAATATCTCTAACCGCATCCCCAAATCCGTCTCCATATAATGGAGTGACTAACCTAAGTTGGAATGTAAGTGATGCTACAAACTGTGTTGCTAGTAACGGCTGGACCGGAACTAAAAACTCAAACGGTGGTTATCAATCCATAGGTAACATGAATGCAAATACTACTTTCGTATTAACTTGCACTGGACCTGGAGGAAATTCTACTGCTTCAGTTTATGTACCTGTAGCTTCACAACCTGCACCACCGGTGCAACAACAAAACCCTCCAATAGTAACTATCTCAGCAAGTCCAACACAAGCCACCTACGGAAGCGTTGTAAACCTTACTTGGAATGTGAGTGACGCCACATCTTGTGTAGCTTCAAACGGCTGGACCGGAACTAAAAACTCAAACGGTGGCTATCAATCTATCGGTAACATGAATGCAAATACTACTTTCGTATTAACTTGCACTGGACCTGGGGGAAATTCTACGGCTTCAGTCTATGTGCCAGTTACTCAGCCCGTATCAAACCCACCAGTAATATTTTTAAACGCATCTCCGACTCCTGTACCGTATGGAGGGGTAGTTACGTTGAATTGGAATGTGACCAATGCGACGTCTTGTGTAGCTTCTAATGGCTGGACAGGAGAGAAGACACCTAATGGAGGTAATCAAACTATCGGTAATATGACCGCCGGTACTACCTTTATCCTGACTTGTACTGGACCTAGTGGAACTTCATCTAATTCAGTTTATGTACCAATTCAACAACAAGTTCAAGTTCAAAATCCTCCTATTAATAATAACAATGTAACTCTTGTGACCTCTCCAGTAGATAATACTCAAAGAGCTTGTCCTGTCTTTACTAAATATTTGAAAAAAGGAGATATTAAAAATGATCCTCAAGAAGTAATATTGTGGCAAGCATTTTTAAATAAATACGAAGGCTTTAACCTAGTTTTAGATGGTTTGTATGGCGGTAAAACAGAAATAGCAATTCGTGCATTCCAGACTAAATACAAGCAATACGTTTTGATTCCTTGGGGAATTACTGAGGCTACGGGTTATACATATAAAACAACTCGGGCTTATGCGAATTTCTTGTTAGGTTGTCCTGAAGGCAGTATTTTGCTTGAGAATGGAAACGTAATAAACTTTAGATAGATAATTTAAAAATCCTCCCATTTGGGAGGATTTTTAAATTTAAGATTTTTGATTTTCTATTTTTTTTAAAATATCTTCTGTCACTTTAGAAATTGGCTGATTTCCATTAATGATATGCATCAAATTTAATTTCTGATAGTATTTTACAGTTTTACCTACTTGATCTTTATGCCAAGCAATTCTAGTAGCAATCATTTTTCTGTTATCAAAAATTTTATAAATTTCTTTGACATTACTCTCGTTTCTTTTTAAAGATCTTTTATACACTTCTTTATCTGGTAGAGAAATATAAAAAGCTAAGATCTTTTCGTTCCTTTGATCCATTATTTTTTTTAATAATTGAGCTTCAGGTTTTAGGCGTCCTCCCAAGAATAAAAGATTTTTGTTTTTAGGTTTTTTAATTATCTCATTTATTAGAAATTTTTGTAATAGTTTAGTTGATAAAGGTTTACCCTTGCCGGCTGTTTTTCTGGCAATATCACCATCAGGGCTTTTCTCTTTTAGAAGTTTTCTAGCATACACTCCAGTCTCGACAAATTTAAGAGCATATTTCTTTTTTAAAATATTTGCCTGAGTTTCTTTACCAGACGCAATCATTCCTAGTAAAACAATATTAAATCCAAGTTTTTTCATAATAGTAGTATTTTAACTCAAAAATCTTGATTTTTCAAGCTAAATCTTGTATTATCTATATTATATGGAATTTAAAACTTTTGTTTTTTTTGGAATAGCTGGTTCTGGCAAAGGAACACAAATCAATCTCCTGATTGATTTTTTAAAGAAAAATTACAATCAAGATTCTGTGCATGCTTACCCTGGTAACGAATACAGAAAGATAAGTCAATCTCAAAAGCAAATTGCTTCATCTGTTAAAGAAATTATAGAAAAAGGTATGTTGGTGCCTGATTTTTTGACTAATGCTATATTTGTAAATATGTTAATAAATTCTTTGAACCCAGATGTTAATTTGATTGCTGACGGATATCCTAGAACGATAAATCAAGCTGAGAGTTTGTTAGAGCAAATGGCTTTCTTTAAAAGAGAGAATATTAAAATTATTTACATTACACTTTCTGAAGACGAAGCCATGAAGAGAAATTTACTAAGAGGTAGAACAGATGATACAGAAGAAGGTTTTAAAAAACGTTTTGCCGAGTATAGAATAAACGTAGTTCCTTCTATGGAATTTTTGAAAAATAAAGGTATAGAAGTTATCGAAATCAATGGAGAACAGACGGTAGAGAAAGTTCATCAAGATATTATTAGTTCATTAAATTTAAATAATTAATATGGAAAAAGAAACTTTTGTAATTTCTCTAGGTGGCTCATTAATCATCCCAAATGAATTAGATATTGAATTCCTTAAAAGCTTTAAAGAATTAATACTATCTCACGTAGAAAAAGGCAAAAAGTTTCTGATAATTACTGGAGGAGGGAAGATTTGTCGCAAATATCAAGACGGCGCGAAAACCCTTTCAACTCCTAACGACGATGACTTAGATTGGATTGGTATTGCTTCATTGAGGTTGAATGCCGAATTAGTCAGAGTTATGTTTGGAGACTATGCGAATCATAATGTGATTCCTGATTTGTCTTTGGACTTTCATTTTGAGAAACCAGTTTTAGTAGCTTCGGCATATAAACCAGGCCAGAGTACAGACTACGGAGCAGTCTTGGGTGCTAAAAAATTAGGGGCTACAAAAGTTATCAATCTTTCTAATATTGATTATGTTTATGATTCTGATCCTCGTGTAAATAAAGACGCTAAAAAATTTGAGAAAATATCTTGGAGTGAATATAGAAGCTTCATACCGGCAGAATGGAACCCCGGACTATCTAGTCCATTTGACCCTATTGCTTCTAAGATGGCAGAAGAGCAAGGGGTAAAAGTTTTTATACTAAATGGTAACCCGATAGAGAATTTAGCAAAATGTTTAGATGGGGAAGATTTCAAAGGAACTACAATTTCTTAGATTAGAATATGGCAATAATAATCAAAACAAAAGAAGAGATAGAGATAATTCGAGAAGGGGGCAAACATTTAGCTACTGTGCTTTATGAGGTGCGTGATATGGTAGCGCCTGGTGTTTCGGTAAAAGAGCTCGATGAATATGCGGAGAAACTTATCCGTGAATACGGTGACGAGCCAGCTTTCAAGAATTATAAACCTTACGGCGCAAAGACTCCTTTTCCGGCGACTTTATGTATATCTATTAATGACGAGGTGGTTCACGGTATCCCGCGAGCTGACCGGATTTTGAATGAAGGGGATATTGTAGCTATTGATTGTGGAGTAAAGCACAAGGGTTATTTTACCGACATGGCTATCACTTTACCGGTCGGAGAGATTAAAGATGAATATAAGAAACTTTTGCAAATCACCGAAGAAGCTCTAATGGTAGGTATCAAAGCAGCGAAAATTGGTAAAAGAGTCGGGGATATAGGTTATGCTATTGAGACTTTTGTACGAAAACAAAAACATAAATATGGGATTGTAGATATGCTTTCTGGGCATGGAGTTGGGAAATATATTCATGAAGATCCTTATGTACCGAATTTTGGTAAAAAGGGAACAGGTGATAAACTCGTAGAAGGTATGGTGCTGGCTTTAGAGCCTATGCTAAATATGGGAACTAAAAATGTTTTTGTTGATAAAGATGATTGGACTTTCAAAACTAATGATGGTAAATATAGTGCTCATTTTGAATTAACTATTGCGGTAGGTAAAAGTGGAGGAGAAATTTTAACTAAAAAATAAAAAACTAAAAATAAATAGTATTTTAAAAACATTGCACAGGACGACGGTCCGAGCATAGCAAAAAATCAGCAGATTTTTATGTGCGTTTTTTAAATATTATTTATTTTTTTTAATAAAAACCAAAATATTAAAATTTTCAGGTCCTCGGGTCGCTTTGCTCAACCAGACCGTGAAAATTTTTACATTTTGGTTTTTTCTACTTCGTTTTATATTTTTTTCTTGCTATAATTTAGAAATGGAAAAATCTTTTCTAAATGAAATGCCGAAATTTAAAAATCCTGAAGAGGAGCTTTCTTATTTGCGGGCGCATATTGCTAAAAAAGAAAAAGAATTAATAGATTTAGGACATTTTGAAAATGCTAACGAGAATGCTATTACTGAAACCATTTTAGATTATAAAGAAATACCAAAAGAAGAGGCTTTGCATTCAAATAGTGTGATTTCTAAAACTGAAGAGGATGGTATCGTTTTGAAATTAAAACCCGAGCTCCACGATACTGTTATGGAAGAGCTTTTAGGGTTTGTACTAACTAAGGGTATACGCAATACTATTTCTATAGTAGAAGCTATGAACAATCCTCATATCGATGATGACTTTCATAGGCTTTTAGTTCAGTATTTAAAAACTGGGGAATTGGTGAAAGATTTGCTCGAAGGTAGTTATTTAGATCGCGCTTTAAAAATGACTCTTTTTGAGATAACTTTACCTCCTCCCCAAGACGAAGCAGATAAAGCAAAAAATTTTAAAGAATTCATCGGAGCCATGGAGCAATTCTACGCTGGTATGGCTTCTATCGGAGCAGAGAAAGAAAATGCCAAAGAGGAATATTTTACTCTGGAAGTTGCGTTAGACAATCAAACTGACCAAGTCGTGATATACGCAAGTGTACCTAATAAGCATCTCAATCTTTTTGAAAAACAAATTTTAGCCTTTTATCACGACGCCAAAATCAAAGAAGTCAAAGATGATTTTAATATTTTTAATGATAAGGGATATTCCGCCGGAGCTTATGCTTGTTTTTCAGAGAAGCCGGTTTTACCTATTAAAACTTACGAGAATATAGATCATGATCCTATGAAGAATATTTTGGGGGTGTTTTCTAAACTCAAAACTGAAGGTGAGGGAGCGGCTATTCAGATATTGATAGCTCCTGCGGGTAATAAATTCATATCGGATTTTCATAAAATTTTAGATGATGTTAAGAGTGGAACCTCAGTCAATCATGCCTCGGATAATTTTTATAAATTTCATATTGCGCTTTTGAATGCTTCCAAAGAAATTTTATTCGGACCAAACAAAAAGGTAGATGATCCTAAATTTATGAAGGGGAGAAAAGCTATAGACGAAGGTGCTCCTGAGAAAATAGCTACCAAATTAAAAAGTTCTATTATGAAAGCCAATATTCGTGTTATTACTTCTGCTGAAACAGAAGAGAGGGCAAATACTATTCTCAGTGAAATAGAATCCGCTTTCAACCAATTCACCGAAGTAGCTAGTAATTCTATTATTTTTGAAAGAATGGGAGGTAGTAGTCAAAAGAAACTTTTTCATGATTTTTCTTTCCGTGTTTTTTCTCACGATAAAGTCTTGCCTATGAATTTGAAAGAGCTTTCTTCGGTATTTCATTTCCCAGTAGGTATAGGTAATATGTCACAACTCAAAGAAGCCAAGTCAGGCATCGCTCCGGCGCCTATGGAGATGGGTTCGGAAGGTATTATTCTTGGTATGAATAGTTATCGTGGTCGTGACACTCCTATTCGTATGACTCGCGAAGACCGTATGCGTCACTTCTACGTCATAGGTCAGACAGGTACCGGTAAGACTAATATTTTGCTAAATATGATTACTCAAGATATACGTAATGGAGATGGATGTTGTTATATTGATCCTCACGGTACAGATATTCAGACTATACTTTCTCGTATTCCAAAAGAACGTATGGATGATGTAATATACTTTGATCCTGCATATACGTCTCGTCCAATGGGTCTTAACATGCTTGAATTTGATCCTCGTTATCCTGAGCAAAAGACTTTCGTAGTGAACGAACTCATGGGTATTTTCAATAAACTTTTCGATATGAAAGTCGGAGGAGGAGCCATGTTCGAACAGTATTTTAGAAATAGTGCTTTCCTAGTGATGGAAGATCCAGAGTCTGGTTCGACTATGCTCGAGATTACTCGTGTTCTAGCTGACAAGAATTTCCGTGATATGAAACTTGCAAAATGTAAGAATCCTATCATTAAACAATTCTGGAAATCTGCCGAGGAGACGAGTGGAGATCAATCTCTCGCGAACTTCGTTCCTTATATTTCATCCAAGTTCGATAACTTTATCAGTAATGACATAATGCGTCCGGTAGTCTTGCAACAAGAATCAGTTTTTAACTTTAGAAAAATAATGGATGAGAAAAAGATTCTTTTAGTGAATCTTTCCAAAGGACGCCTGGGAGATATTAACGCGAATCTTATCGGTCTTGTTTTGGTAGGTAAAATCCAAATGGCGGCTCTGTCTCGCGTAGATATGTTCGGCAAACAGATGAATGATTTCTATCTTTATATTGATGAGTTCCAAAACATTACTACAGATTCTATTTCCTCAATTTTATCTGAAGCTCGAAAATACAGACTCTCACTAAACGTCGCTCATCAATACATATCTCAACTTGATGAGAATATCAAGAATGCGGTTTTTGGTAACGTGGGTTCTATGGCAGTATTTCGTGTGTCTTCTGAAGACGCGAATTTCTTAGAAGCAAAATTCAAACCAGTTTTTAACGCGCAAGATATCACCAAGATAGATAACTATAATGCGTATGTATCGATGCTTGTCCGTGGTCAACCAACTAAACCTTTCAATATCGCGACTATTGCTCCTGAAGAAGGGAATATGAAGATAGTGGATAGTTTGAAGCAACTCTCATATTTAAAATATGGACGCGACCGCGAAGAAGTTGAAGAAGAAATCATGGCTCGTTATAGTGGAATGCAATAATATTTATATTTGAATAAAGTCTTTAAATATGGTATTATTTTGTTATTAGTATTTAATTTATAAAAATATATGACAAGACCAAATGAAGAGAAATCTTTGATAATTATCAAGCCAGATGCATTGCAACGTAATCTAGTAGGGGAAATAATTTCTCGTTTTGAGAAAAAAGGATTAAAAATAGTAGGATTAAAAATGATGTCTATAAAAGACACTTTAATTGATGAACATTATGCTCATATTAAAGACAAGCCTTTTTTCCCAGGTACTCGTGATTTCATGACAGTTTGTCCTGTTGTGGTTATGGCTTTATCTGGTATCAATGCTGTCTCAGCTATCAGACTTATCGTCGGACCAACTAAAGCGTGGGAAGCAAATGCAGGTACAATCAGAGGAGATTATTCACTTTCTACTCAATCCAATATCGTGCATGCTTCTGATTCTGTTGAAACTGGAGAAATAGAAGTAAAAAGATTTTTTGCAGATGAAGAAATCTTCTCATACAAAAAAATCGACACTGATTTTATCTACGCAGAGCACAAAGAATAATTTGTCAAACAAAATAAAAATTCTTACACAAATTTTAAGTTAGGTCAAAGTTGTTTTTTAAAAATATTTGTGGTTTTTTGAAAAAAAGTATTGCAAATTTCTGTGAGTAGGGTAAGATTTAGGTAGGGTTATTTTTAATTATTACCTAGAACATTATTTTTTGGGAGACTCGATCGGTTATAGCTTTGGCTTTAATTGTCTGTCACCCACTTAGCTATTAGCTATGGTAATAAAAAAAAGATAGCCCTAATAAATGACTCTGTTTGCCTTTAGTTTTCTCTAGGCAACAGGGTTTTTTATTTTATATTTTAAAATGTTATAATATTTGTATTATGAAAAGAAAAACTTTATTTACTTTCTTATCTTTGGTTGTAGTATTTATATTCTTTTTGAATTTTGTTGCTGGCAAGCTCTATTGGTATTCCTCGATTTGGTGGTTTGATATCCTAATGCATTTTCTTGGGGGATTTTGGTTAGGTTTATTATTCTTGTGGGCGTTTTATAAAGACTTATTTAACGTCACACTTGGAAAAACTAACTTTTTTAAGATAATCTTGGGGGTTTTAGTTGTTGGTTTTGGTTGGGAGATATATGAGATAGTAGTGAATGATATTTTTGCTAAAAATACTTTTGATTTATTTGATACTTCTTTAGATATGGTTTGTGATTTGACTGGAGGGTTAGTTGCTTATTATGTTTTTAAAAATATTTCTAAAAGTAATTAAATAAGATATAATAAAGATATGCAAAAAGTAGCAAAGATAACATTCGCAGGGGGTACAGGCACCGTTACAGGTGCAAATTTTCTTTTTGAAGTAGACGGCAAGAAAATCTTAATAGATTGTGGTCTGACTCAAGGAGTAAAATTAGCCGACGATTTAAACTGGGATCCATTTCCTTATGATCCAAAAGAAATAGATATACTTTTCGTAACTCATGCTCACATTGATCATGTGGGTAGAATACCTAAATTAATTTCTGAAGGTTTCAAGGGGCGTATCTATTCTACCGAACCGACTCAGTCACTCGCACTGCCTATGATGGAAGATACCGCTATGATTCTTTGCAAGAATACTGATTTTGGTTTAGATAAGATTTATGATTTAGAAAATGTAAAAAGAGCTATGACTCTTTGGACTGGTTTTAAATATTATGAGAAAATAAAAATCACTGACGACCTCGAAGTCACTATGCTAAACGCAGGGCATATTCTCGGTTCCGCTATGTTTAAATTTGAATATAATGGCAAGAAAATTCTTTTTACTGGAGACTTGGGCAATAGTCCCTCTCCGATACTTCCAGATACTGACAAGGTCACAGATATTGATTATATGATCATGGAGTCAGTCTACGGAGACAGGAATCATGAATCTCGCGATGAACGTCGAAAGTTTCTAGAAGAAGTTATTGAAGATAATTATAAAAGAAAGGGGACTTTGATAATCCCGACTTTCTCTCTCGAGCGTTCTCAAGAATTACTCTTTGAGTTGAATGAACTCGTAGAAAATAAAAGAATACCGATAATGCCTATATTCTTTGATTCACCGCTCGCTATCAAGCTCACTGAAGTTTTTAAAAAATATAGAGATTATTTCAACGAAGAAGCGAAAAAGGTCATGGTTCATGATAAATATATTTTTGATTTCCCGGGGCTTCACGCTACGCTCAAATCTGAAGAATCTAAAACCATTAATCATTTTCCGAATCCTAAAGTTATCATTGCCGGCTCGGGTATGTCCTCTGGGGGGCGCGTAGTACATCATGAACGTCATTTCCTACCTGATCCAAACAATACTATATTGCTTACTGGTTATCAGTCTGCGGGTACTCCAGGCCGTATGATTCAAGAAGGGGTCAAGACTGTAAAAATTTCTGGTGAATATGTCGAAGTCCGAGCGCATGTGACTACTATCTCCGGATACTCAGGACACAAAGACAGCGACAACCTCATAAACTTCGTAGAAGACACAGCCGAGACCTTAAAGAAAGTTTTCGTCGTGATGGGTGAGCCAAAGTCATCATTGTTCTTGGTTCAAAAACTGAGAGACAACTTAGGACTAGAAGCCTACGCTCCAGATCAAGGGGACAGCATTACGCTTATTTGTTAAAATTTATTATATAATTAAAATATGAATCCTAATAATATTAAACACGGACATAAAGTTATCAAGATATGTGTATCAGGTGCTGCTGAGACTGGGCACTGCGGTATCGATGCGCTCGACAAGGCGAAAGAACTCGGTCGCGAGGTAGCTCGCAATGGGGCGATACTTGTCATGGGAGCTTCGACTGGATTCTCTCTTTGGGTAGCTATGGGTGTTAAAGAAGAGGGAGGTATGGTTATCGGATTTTCTCCGGCAGCCAACGAACGCGAACATGTCGAGGTTTATAAATTGCCGATAGACTATATGGATTTAGTTATCTATACTGGTTTCGGTTATGGAGGTAGAGATTTGCTCTTGGTACGGTCTTCTGACGCTCTGATTTGTGGTTGCGGACGTATAGGAACTATTCACAACTTTACCACGGCACTCGAGGAGAATAAGCCAATAGGGATCTTTGAAGGTCCTTGGGAAATGGGAGACCAATTGAAAGACATCGTATCAAAAAGTCATAAAGGTAATCCAACGATAGTAGCAACAGATGATCCTGTGAAAATGATAAAAGATCTAGTAAGCTTCATAAATACTAATAAAGTAGGGGAATATAAATTATAGTTAAATTATATAATTTAAAATTAAAAAACCTCTCAACATGAGAGGTTTTTTAATTATTTTATTTAAGTGAAGCTAGAACTCTTTTGAAAGTATCAACGTTGTTTTCTGCTAATTCTGCAAGAATTTTTCTGTCTAATTCAACTTTGTTAGTCTTCAGAGAAGCTATAAGTTTAGAATAAGTCATACCTACTTCTCTAGAACCTGCGTTAATCTTGATATTCCACAAAGTTCTGAAATCTGCTTTCTTGTCTTTTCTGTGAGCGAAAGCATAGTTACCTGCGTGAAGTAGGGCGTCTTTTGCTTGACGTTCCTTTGTACTTCTACCGTGGCGGAAACCTTTAGTTTGCTTTAAAACACTTCTTCTTCTTTTTAATGCATGTACTCCCTTTTTTACTCTTGTCATTTTATTATTGTTATTCGCTTGATGCGGAAATTACTAATTATTAACTATTTTTTAGCTAAAAGGCAATAAATGACTTTTAGGTTTATTTTTGATTACGAAATTTTGACCTTTACGTCCAGCAAGCTGGGTTGTTCTAGATTGTTTTGCATTAAAGTGGTTGAAACCCGCTTTTCTAGCAATAACTTTTCCAGTCTTTGTTAATTTCAATCTCTTTGCGAAACTTTTATTTGTTTTCATCATAAAATTATTTTGATTTCTCTATTGTTATCATTAAACCTTTTGGTCCTTTTTTTATTCCGTCAGATATTTTGTATTCTTCTGTTATAAAATGTAGCACCCTTTCTAATCTTTCTTTTAAAAATCTCTCGTCCATATACTTTGCGCGTCCAGCTAAGAAGAGTTCAATTTTAATTCTATGACCTTCTTTTAACCACTTTGAAGCGGTTTTTGCTTTCAATTCTAAATCATGGTCTCCAGTCCCTATCTTAATCTGGATAGATTTAGTCTCGGTCGAACTTGCATTTGCACGAGCCTTCTTTAATTTCTTATTTGCTTCATACTGATACTTGCCAAAATCTGTTATTCTTGCGACTGGCGGGTTAGAATTAGCTGATATTTCTATCAAGTCTAAACCTTGAGCATTTGCTCTCTCTAAAGCTTCTTTTAGACTTAAAACACCGAGATTCTCATTGTTACTATCTATAACTCGTAGTTCTTTTGCTCGTATTTGGTTGTTTATTCTTTCTCGCAATTTAATTTTTTAGCTTTTATAGATTCTAGCCTAATTAGAGTCGAAAGTCAACTCAGCTTCCTTGAAAAGCCCGTCTATTCTTTCTTGACTACTTGCTTCACCATATAGGCGGAATATTGGCTCAGTATTTGAAGGATGTAAGTGTAGCCAAGCTTTATCAGGGAAGTCTAGGCGGACGCCGTCTATTTCTATACTTTCTGCGTCACTAAAATGCTCTTTGAGTTTAGCTATCTTTTTATCCAAGGCCTCGGTCATAGGGTATTTAGCTTTTTTCATAAAATATTTTGGCAAAGTAGAAACGATCTCGCTAACTTTTTGATCTCTTTTAGCTAAGAGTTCTAAGATTAGAGCTATACCTATAAAACTATCTCGAGCTAGGTTCACAGTAGGGTAGATAACTCCACCGTTACCTTCACCCCCGATAATTGCATTATTTTTAATGATTTCTTTTACTACGTTTGGTTCTCCGACTTTTGCCATATAGCCTGTGCCTTCGTATTTCTCGGCTATATCTAGACTGATTCTAGAAGTAGAGAGATTGATAGCTACTTTTTGATTAGGATTTTGAGATAATATATTCTCCACACATAAAGCCAGAGTATATTCTTCAAATACGACTTTACCATTCTCATCTATCACGACTAGTCTATCTGCGTCAGGGTCATGAGCGAATCCTAGGTCGACCTTGGAATGTTTTACAAAGTCAGCTATGTCTATGAGATTGGCTTCATTCGGTTCTGGCTTATGTTCAAATTTTCCATTCGGAATATTATTAAATGGTATGAGTTCTACCCCAAGCTCGCCAAATAGATACGGGTCGACTTCACAAGCGGAAGCATTGATCATATCTACCGCTACTTTGTAGTTTTTGCTTCTTATTAATTCTTTATCTACGCTACTAGCTATCTTGTCAGCATGTTCTTTTGTGAAATTAGGTATTTCCATAACTTCATTTATAAAAGTTCCTGGAGTTCTATCGGCGAGCATATCCTCCTCGTCTTGTATGTATTCATTAATCCTCTGTGCTTCTGATTCTTCCAAGAAAAAAGCTTTGTTGTTTACAAATTTTAATCCGTTGTATTCTATTGGGTTATGACTCGCAGTAATTATGATAGCTCCGTCGTAGTTATGCTTCCTAACAGAGAACATTACGGTCGGGGTAGGGAGTATCTCTCCATCGATAAAATCCACTCCGTATTTGATAAGTTCTTTTATAATAGCTTCTTTGATTTCAGGTCCGCTCTCGCGTCCGTCTCGTCCTATTAATATCTTTGGACGAATATTTTCTTGATCTATTTTTAAAAATTTAATAAAAGCGCGAGCATAAAGGCTCGCTATTTCTGTATTCATGGTATCTCCCCAGACACCTCTGTATCCAGAAACTGTAAAAGTTGGTTTAATTGGCATACCTTAATTTTAGCATATAAAAATAGGAAATAAAAAAGAGCCCTCTACTTGCGTGAGGACTCTCAGATTTTGGACCAGTTTTTTAGTTTGTACTTTTATTTATTAATTTTTAATTAAAGTGATGTTTTATTTATATAAATAAACAAATTGAATATTTTAAATTAAAAATGTATTCGTAAAACTTTTGGTCTTGTGTCGATAATAAATTATCAATTTTTTGTTGATCTAGATAATGAATTACCTTGATCAGTACCAGCCTTGAAAATTAAATGTCAGAATCTCGGATTCTAGGAAGAGTAATTATTTTTTTACCACGGGAATAACTTAAACCCTGGTGTGAAAATAATTATTTTCGTTCTTTAGGTCCGCCTCGATGTTGTTTAGTCCGGTCAAATTTAAAGCTACGTTATTCAGCTGAAAGTTTGTTTTACGGATCTCCCCGACCTTAAGGCTAATTACTGCAGTTACAGTCATCGCACTCTCTGCTATGGCGATGCTGTTGTTTTCAAAAAAAATAACAGAAGAAATTGGTACAGGGTCGACAATAGTCGTGCCTGCAGTCTGAAAATTGGCCGTCACGTCCGTCAGTGGATCGCTGGCTTGGCTTAATACTTGGTCATCATTAGAAGATGACATAATTGGTGGAATAGCAAATGCTGTTCCGAATCCGATGAGCAGTAAAATTAACATTAAATGCTTCATAACCATAAAGATTTAAAAGGTTTAAAAATAAAAATAACTCATTTTATTCTCAAATTTGCTTAAGAACAAAATGAGTTACTTTATTTCCCTTATTTTCAAGTCTGTTTACAAAGAACCGTATATAAATATGAGTCTATACTTTTATTTCAAAAACTCAATACTATCTGTGGATAACTTTTATTTATCTGTTATACTTGTTTTGGTTCAAATTTGTTCATCACTTAATCATTAAAAAATGAAAGCAAGTATTTTTTTTAAATTACGAAATAATATTGAAAAAATCATTTTTCGTTTTGTAAACGAAAGAGACCCAGCTAGAGAAATAGCAGGAGAAATAGTCATCTTTTTAATAGATATGTTTCTTGATAACAAATATGTTAAAAGTTTAAATCTTTTAACAAAAGATTTCATTAGAGACATTTGGTTTATTAAAAAAGAAATTCTAAAAGAATTGAGTATTTTGAAAAAAAGAAAAACAAAACATCCTAAAAGTTAGGGTGTTTTTATTTGTGGAGATGGCGGGAATTGAACCCGCGTGCAAAAGATGACTATATTAACTTCTACATGTGTAGCTTGTTTATATTTTTAAATTAAAAAATTCTTAAAGAAGCAAAATATTTTTTAATCGAGCCTAAGTTTTAATAAATACGGTCGGCACGCGTATCTCTTATTCCGATAATATATTGCCAGTTTTCATATATCGGAAGTCTATGAAACTGACACCAACCTGCGCTATTAAGCGAAAGCTGGAGCGAAAGCGAAGTCCTTCATACCGAAGTATGGAGAAACTGATGCCTTAACCTTAGAAGCTAATTTTGCAATTAGACATTTGAACTTTGATTTACGAGAAAACGTCCCTACTCGACATGCATTAATATAGCGAGACCTCTTGTCTATGCCTTGCATCCCCATATTTTATTTTCAATGAATGAGATATTTATCTCTTGTATTCTCGGCGCAACTCTCTATCGGTCTCGCGTTTCTTGGTAGTCTCGCGTTTGTCGTGTTGCTTTTTACCTTTCACTAATGCAACTTCTATCTTGATTTTGCGTCCTTTATTATACAGTGAAATAGGTATAATTGTCAAACTCTTATTCTTCTCACTTTCACCTAGTTCCGCTATCTCTTTTTTAGTTAAAAGGATTTTACGGTTGCGTAGGGGATTATAATCCTTTGGAGCGTTTTTAGGTTGATAAGGGTCGATATTTGCATTGATCAAGAAAACTTCACCTCCACGCACGATAACAAAGGCCCCTTCTAAAGACATACGTCCGTCTCGTACGGATTTCACTTCATTACCTATGAGTTCTATACCACCTTCGTATTTCTCGAGAACTTCATAATTAAAGTGAGCTTTTCTATTTTGTATATAAGCGACCATATATTTATCTTAGCATATTTTTTGTCCTTTAACTTTAACGCATTTTATGTTATTATATAGTCTATGGA